>DATGXP010000403.1:0-1706 GCA_035298845.1 Chitinophagales bacterium | reverse complement strand
AGAAGTAGTGGTAACCGAGTTTTGTTTAGATACACCGCGCATCATCATACAAAGGTGCTTGGCCTCTATTACTACGGCTACTCCCAGCGGATTCAATGCTTCATGCAGGGCATCGCGTATTTGTATGGTCAGGCGTTCCTGCACCTGCAGGCGGCGTGCAAACACATCGACCACACGGGCCAGTTTGCTAAGACCTACAATCTTTCCATTGGGTATATAAGCTATGTGCGCGCGGCCATAAAACGGCAGCATGTGGTGTTCGCATAATGAATACAACTCTATATCTTTTACTATCACCATTTGGTTGTGGTTCTCATCAAACAGGGCACCGCGCAAAATGGCACCAGCGTCCATCTTATAGCCCTGTGTAAGAAAGTGCATAGCCTTGGCAACACGCTGAGGTGTTTTCTCAAGCCCGTTGCGGGTTAAGTCTTCGCCCAGCGTCGAAATGATTTCGGCATATTTGGTGCTTACAATTTCCAGGCTTTCTTCGTTGTAGGTTTCTTTCTTTTCGTAATTGCTCATAGGGCAGTTTTATCACTCCTGTTATTCTTGACGATAGAGAATGTCTTTTATTCTCCGTAATACTCCACGTATATGTTTTCGGTCTCTACCAGTTTTATACAATGCAACTGACAGCCTTTAATATGCGGTGTAAGCCACTTCCAAATCTGCATCACCACATTTTCGGTGCTTGGCAATACATTGTGTAGCTCGGGCACATCCATATTAAAATTCTTATGATCCAGCCGGTCTACAATTTCGCGTTTCATAATTTTGCTCAACTCATGCGCGTTCATTATAAAACCTGTATCCGGGTCTGGTGTGCCTTTTACTGTTACAAACACATCAAAATTGTGCCCGTGCCAGTTTTTATTAGCGCATTTGCCAAATACCTCTACGTTATGCTCTTCCGTCCATCCGGCGTTATACAACCGGTGTGCACCATTAAAATGTTCTCTTCTTGTTAGGTATACCATGTGTCGCGCCGATTATGCTTTTTCCAAAATCATTGCGTGTCCATGTCCACCTGCTGCACAAGCCGATAACAGTGCATACTTGCCATTCTCCTTTATCAACCTGTTGGCAGCCGTAGTTACAAGCCTTGCACCGGTGGCACCAAACGGGTGGCCCAGCGATAAACTGCCGCCCCACAGGTTTAGTTTCTCCATAGGCACTACACCTACCGCCTTGTCGCGTCCTAGCTTTTGCTTTGCAAAATCATCGCTGGCCATACATTTTAAGTTAGCCAACACCTGCCCTGCAAAAGCTTCGTGGAATTCAAACACATCAAAGTCAGAAATGTTCATTTTAACCTTAGATAATAATTTAGACATAGCGTAAGTAGGCCCTAACAGCAGCTCTTCTTTAAGATCGCAACCGCTGAACGTGTAGGAGTGGAGGTAAGCTTTTGGCGTTAATCCCAATTGCTTTGCTTTCTCTTCGGTCATTAATAATACCACAGCAGCGCCATCGGTTAAGAACGATGCATTAGCCGCAGTGATGGTACCCCCTTCTTTTACAAAAGCCGGTTTAAGCTTCGACATCTTCTCCAGCGTAGTATCGCCACGGAAGCCGTTATCTTTAGCTATGCGCTTAAATTTAGGCGCTGTTTCTACCGGTGTAATTTCGGCAGCCAGTATGCCTTCGGCATCTGCCTTGGCGGCCAGTTGATGCGAGCGCACGGCAAACTCATCTTGCTCGTT
>DATGXP010000402.1:0-3341 GCA_035298845.1 Chitinophagales bacterium | reverse complement strand
CCTCGCAGGGCAGCCTGGATAGCAGCGGACAACTGCAGGGCAACCCCATATTTGAGGATGACGGCAAAGAATATAAGGCCAAGAAGATGAAATACAATTTCAAAACCAAAAAGGGAATTGTGTTTGAGGTGCTTACCAAAGAAGGCGATGCGTATATACACGCCAACGTGGTAAAAAAGAATGAGTTTGATGAATGGTACGGCCAAAGCGCCCGCTACACCACCTGCGACCAGGAAGACCACCCGCACTTTTACTTTAAAGCCAAGCGGGTAAAAGTAGTACCGGGCAAAGTAATGGTAAGCGGCACCGCCAACCTGTGGGTGGCCGATGTGCCTACACCGCTGGTATTGCCCTTTGGTATTTTCCCCGTAAAGCAGGGCAAGCGCTCGGGTATAGTGTTGCCAGAGTATGGACAGGATGCTGTGATGGGATTTTTTCTTCGCAACGGTGGCTACTACTGGGCGGTAAACGATTACCTGGGGCTTAAATTTACCACACAGATTTCTACCAATGGTACCGTTGGTGCAGGTTTGAATGCACAATATGCCTGGAAATATAAATTTAATGGGTCGCTGGCGTTTAACTATCTGCGGGCCCGCCCCTTTGACCCTGACCTGCCGAATGCGAAAGCAACTAACTCTTATAGCTTAAGCTGGTCGCATACACAAGACCCACGCTCTATGCCCAACAGTAGTTTTGGAGCCAGTGTGCAAATGCAAAGCGCGGATTTTTACCAAACCAGCCGGGTAACTGACCAGCGTTTGCTAAATACCTCGTTCAACAGCAATGTAAACTTTGGTCACACCTTTGTTGGTACGCCTTTCTCTATATCGGCAAACGTAAGCCACCAGCAAAACCTGCTTAACCGCACTATTAGTTTTGGCTTGCCTACGCTGCGTCTATCTATGTCGCGCGTATCGCCTTTTAAAGCAAAAGTGCAAACCGGCCAGCCGAAGTGGTATGAGAACATAGGGTTTACTTACTCACTGGAATTTCAGAACCGGATAAGCACTTATGACTCTACTTTGTTTTATGCCGAAACAGCTGACAAGTTCCGGTTTGGCGTAAACCAGAATTTCAGCATAGATGCCCCTTTACGATTGTTTAAATACCTGAACATTACACCATCGTTTCAATACCAGGAGCGCACCTATTTTAAAGGACAAACCAAAAGCTGGGACCCCGATACGGTATACGTAGTGCGCGGCGATGGCAGAGTGGATACGCTTAATGGGCAAATAAAAACCGACACCATCTGGAAATTTAACTCGGCGCGGAATTTTTCGGCCAACATATCCTTTGGCACCAAGGTGATAGGTATTTATAAGTTTAAGAATAAATACATAAAGGCGCTGAAGCACGTATTTACGCCTAGTGTAGGTTTTAATTACAGCCCCGATTTTGGCAGCGACTTTTGGAAATACAACCGGTATGTGCAAGGTAATGCCAACGGCGACCTTGTGAAGTACAGTGTGTTTGAACCCGATGCTGTATATGGCGTGCCTGGTTACGGGCAGGTAGCGCAGCTAAACTGGAGCCTGAACAATAACTTTGAAATGAAGACGTATTCGAAAAAGGATACGGTGAACCATGAACAAAAAGTAGGCTTGCTTGACCAGGTAAACCTGAGTGGGGGGTACAACTTTATAGCCGACTCGCTGCGCCTGCAGCCATTCAATTTATCGATAGTAGCAGCCCGCATTTTCAACCTTATCAACCTTAACTTTAGCGCGCAGTTTGACCCGTATGCGGTAGACTCGCAGAACCGGAAAATAAACACCTATCAGTGGGATAAAAACCGGAGGCTGTTGCGTTTTGCTACAGCTAACATAAGCGCCAGTATGTCGCTGCACAGCAAGCAGCGCACCAACAACCCAATGGCAGATGAAGCACCGCCAAGGTTTATGGGCGACTATGTATCGTATAACCCTAACCAGATTTACAACTTTGATATACCGTGGAATCTATCGCTGGCCTACAACTTTAATATAAGCAAGGGCACTTATTTTAACCCAGATACGGTGCTTACGGTGCAGTCTATTCACGCCCAGGTAGATTTTAACCTGACACCGCACTGGAAGGTAGCGGTTAGCACCGGGTTTGATATCAGCCGCAAGCAGATAACACTCACCAACGTATCGGTAATACGCGACCTGCACTGCTGGGAGCTTACCTTTGCCTGGACCCCTCCCCTACCTACTTTCCCGCGCCAGCAGTTCTCTATCATCCTGCATCCAAAGTCAGGAACGCTTAAGGACCTGAAGCTACAGAAGAAGAATTCGCAGACGGATTTGTAGGGCACCCCTAAATCCCCAAATAAATTTACGACACCTTTTTTTTACGCGCCAGCATATCCTGCTTGCTGGTTTTGCATAGCTTATCCCAAATAAAAGATACCTCGCCGAAGTTGGCGTTTACATCGCTGTGATGGATGTTGTGCCAGGCTGAGCTGTTGAGCCACATGCGTGGCAGTAGCTTTTCTAACCAGCCAAACGTAACGCCGCAATGCAGATACAGGTTAAGAAATACAAACGATACGATAGCTGTAAAATAAAGCGGTGCAAAGTGCTTGGCCTCGGGCAGACAAATAAGCAACAAAGGCCAAAAGGTTAGCAAGGTTTCTAAGGGGCCTACGGCAAAGCCGGCAAAAGGTGTAGGGTCGCGGAAAGAGTGGTGGTGCTTGTGAAACGGAAAGAAAGCGCGGGTGTGCAGCAGGCGGTGTTTCCAGTAGGTCATGGCATCTACAGCTACTATGCCCGCCCACATTTGTATAACTACCATCCACCACGTCAGTCCCATTTCTTCTATTGTCCAAACCAACCCGGTGGGCATACCCAACTTATACATACCGGCGGGCCATGCTGCCATGCAGGCCACTACAAAGGCCGCGCGGGTGGTGCCAAATATCTCCTGCGCTATCAACGGGTCTTTTCTGCGCTCGCCTTGTATGCGCTCTCCATTGCGCTCGCTAAAAAGGTAAACCAGGTAGCAGAATGTAAGCAAGGGTATAATAATGATGGCGAAGATGCTGGCCATGCTTTTATAATATACCGTTGGATTGGGATGGAACAGGCCGGATAGAAAAAATAAAACTACAATAGACCAATCGATAAACGAAGCAAGCTGGTCGGGGCGAAAAAGACGGCGTGTGGCGGTTATTGCTACCATTATACTGGGGTTATTACTACCCAAATGTATATGCTTTTTAGTATTAAAAAACAACAAAATGAACCGGATAAGCTATAAACACATAAAAACAACTATGTTATAGTAATGGCGGGAAGTTTGCAAAACACAGTTTAACATAAAACCAAACCAATATGAAAAATGTAATGATAATA
>DATGXP010000401.1:0-2254 GCA_035298845.1 Chitinophagales bacterium | reverse complement strand
GTGTTTGCTGGTGGTATAGGCCAGGCCAGCCTGTACGGGGAAGATCATTTTCTGGTATTTAGGCTCGCCATAGTTATAGAACTTCCCTCCTTCCTCATGCTCGTAACTCAGAAGCCTGAAGCTCGCGCCTAGGTAGGGACTGATCTTGCCGAGTTTGAGTTTAAGCGGGTAGACCCTTACGCCGGTTTCAATGCCCTGCTTATACTCCAGCTCCTTGAATCCTTCGGGCTTATTCTGGAAACTGAGGAAGGGCAGGGGGAAGCTTACATAAAATTCACCATGGCCCCAGAAATGCACGCCGCCAATGGTCAGCCTGGGTATGATGGTGGGTCCGAAGCTGATCTCCCCGGCGCTGTTCCCTTCCAGTGGGCTTTTGCCTCCGCCCAGGACCAGTAGGTCTGCCCCAAACGTGGTCCATGCGAAACGGGTGCTGCGATCAAGGTATTTGAAGCTGTAGACTGAATCTTCTTGAGCTTGGCTATTGGCTAAACAGAACAGGAATAACGGAAGCAAAAGATGTTTACCTACACCCATTTTTTTGAACTTTTAATGGATTGCCTTAACAAAGATTCAAAGAAAGGGTTCAGCACCAGGATGCAAATGGATTTATTGGATACAGACGTTTGTGTTGTGCCATTTGGGTTGGAAAATGTTTCTCCTAATTTGTATTGTTCCGGGTGTAGGCGTACCCGAACTTCGGCAGTTTAAAAGCGAACGAAAATCAGCCAAAAAATGAAGAAAATCGACCAGAACATGATCAGGAAACTAAACTAACAAACTGACCGAAAAAAAGGTACGCCTACAGAAACACCTGGGAATTGTAAAATTCACTGGCTAACTTCGATTATCGTTCGCCTCGACCAATAAACAAGTTTCTTATCGAGGCAATCGATAATCGAAGGTAGACGTAACACCTTTGTTATTCCCAGGTTTTTCCCGCATGCAATATTTTTCTCGCGAAGGAATCGACTGAACATGGGCTGCGAGCGACGCCCAACAGGCCTGCGGCAACAGCAATTGCCGGCAACGTCTGCGGCTTGATGCAGCCCGGGCTTGCGCCGCGGGGTCTCGTGCCGCCGTAAATTGGTTAACTTTATTCTAAACCAATTTACGGCGGCACGGGCATAAAAGCAAGTATGCTATTAGAGCTAGGGCCCGGGTTGCATCACAGCCGGTGTTGGGCGCATGCCTTATCCTTTGGAGGAAATTAGAGATGCCACGAAAACCCCTAGAAAACTTCCTGCTATGATGGTAACAATTAAATCCCCCAGGCTATAGACATAATCTCCAAAACACCTAAACATAACTACAAGTGCGACTACTACGCAAGTCGAAAGCCAGAAAAAGGAGCTGGGCTTCGAGAAAGTGGTAACACTCGCAGGAAGTTTTTTAATGTAGTACAGTATTACTATTCCCCCTATAAGTGTGCTTGAATGCTGGATTATCTTAAAAATGGGCAGAGACCAGCTCTTCAAGCGAATGGAACTTTGTAAAATGGGAATGCCCGAAACGGCCATGCCAGTACTATGCGTGAAGCCGTCCCATAAAACATGACTAGTAATTCCGATTAAACAAGATAAAATGACTACTCCCATTCTATTCACGAAAATCGACTGAGCATCCAAGCCAATATAATTGGTAAAACGCTTGCTCAGAATCACAGGCAAATTGATTATTAACTGCCCGCGTATAACAGAATGAAAGAGAAAACTGGCAACGAGTGCTAGGGGTAGATCAAACCAGAAGATTCCACCCAAAGTGTGGCTGTATTCACTGCGAACTCGTAACCTCAGAAAATACTCAAAATCAGGAGTCATACTGCCAACTACTAACCCAGTCAAAGACAGATAACGACGTCCAGCCTTGTAGATAGGTAAAACAACAGCGGGGTGGGAAAACGTAAATGGCATTCTCTAGGAGCCTAAAAATTAGATGGTGTGAATTGCGCCCAACGCTTAAATATACGAAACACCGTCGGTAATGCTAAGTTGCGTAAATGGGGTTGCGTCGGTTTACTTGTGTCATTTTTACCGGAATGGTGTAAGATTGGATGGATAGTGTGACGAAATGATGGTGGATCGGAGAAGGGGCGTTTACTTGGTTTGCGATTGCGTTAATGCGGTTTGCGCGAGAGGGTTTGAGTTAGGGCAGGGTGAGTAGGTGAGCAGGGAGGAGAGTTCGCCAACGTATATGGTTCTCGCGTTCATTATCTTACACGGTAGATGAATTTTCTCAGTTCACTGAAATAGCATTC
>DATGXP010000400.1:0-1944 GCA_035298845.1 Chitinophagales bacterium | reverse complement strand
GTTGTTTATTTACTTTGTTTAGTAACGAATCTTTTGAACTCGTTTTATTGCCGAAAGTATTTCCTGCGGACTCTAAAAGTATGTCAGGCTGTTGATTAAATACGGTTAGGGCCCCCAGAGTATATTCAGTATTTACTTTAGGCATTATAGTGAAGTTGCGGCTGAACATTACCGAGTTGTCTTTGCGTAAAAACAACTCCAGTAGATGCTTTTTAGGAGAGCTGGTTGAGTTATAAGTGTGTATACATACAGCTGTATCGTTCAGCCACACCTGCCCGCCTGCAAACTTACCCGGTATAAGCTCTTTTGTAGAAATACCATAAGCCTTAAAATAATAATAGTTATCACCGGCCAGCGTATCATACTTACATTCAATAAATACCTTCTTCTTTTTAGCTACGCTAAAGGTGGCATCACTTTGTGCGAATGAGCAAAGCCCGTGGAACAGAAATAATATAAATAGCAATACTCTCGTCATTCAAACTGGCTTCGGTTAGCGCGCACCCTAATGTAGTGCACGTAAATTGGTTTCACTTTGCCTTGCTGCTCCCGCTTATATAAAATCAATGCTGCCTGCCCTTCGCCCAAGGGTGTTTTAATAGTGGCTTTAGTTCCTTCTAATTTAAAATCCATACCCATTACAAATAGTGAATCATACCTGCCTTCGGCCTCTTTAAAATCAAACTTATGTGTATGGTTAAAGGGCAAAGTGTCTATGCCTTTCAAAAATTTAAAGTCGTACCGAACCGGAAAGTGATTGCGGCCGATATGGAAATCAACCTCTGTTTGCGCTGCGCAAAAGCCTGCAATAAGTAAACACAATATGGTTGCAGCGCTGTGCATATTTTAAAACTTATTTATCTTATCATTTATCAGGTAAACTCTTAACGGCTCGCGGATAATAAACGTATCTCCATCCAGCAAATATTTAATGTTGCTTATCTGTATCACATTGCCATCCTGCATTTTATCTATCCGGTCGCGCATTTCAAAGGTCATGCGGTTTCCTATGGCCTTAAGGGTATCCATAGTACCCCGGCCAGAGGTCTGCATTTGAAAGGACAGCACCGGATGGCTAACCCGCTTTAAGTCCGGGTCATTTGTTTTAGGTACATTTACATACCCCTGCGCCACTACCTTCATGCGGTGTATAGATGAATCGTTGTTGACCCCATCCACATTCGGCTTGGGCTCTGCAAAGGTGCGCACCGCATATTCCTGCACCAGCGCAAGTGTACGTTTACCATTACCTACATGCGCATATATCTTAAGCATACCGGTGCCGGTCTTCGATGGCTTAATGGCAAATACAGAATCCTTTCGCAAAATCGAACCCTCGGTAAATACAATGGTATCTATAACAGTAGCATCTGACTTTTTAATCGTAAACTTCTTCGACACATTTTTATAAAGTAAATCCGTAACCGGGCTGATAGTAACCGAAGGCCGAGCAGCACTTACCGTAAACACCGCATCCCCACCCTGTGAATGAGCGAGGACCGGCACTAAAAGTGCTAGTATTAAGTAGCAAGTATTGAGTATTGAGATTTTGTTTTTTTGCATTTAAGTCCCCTTTAGGGGATTTAGGGGTTGTTTTATATTTCCAAATACTCCCTCGCTTCTTCTGTGCTTTTAAAACTCTTATCTATCACATTCAGCTCCAGGGTCATTTCTCCGCTTGTCTTCTGTGCGGCGCTAAAATCCGAAGATTTAATGAAAGCCACTTTCAAATCATTGGTTACTACCCACAGCAGGTTCTCTCTCTTAGGGTCGAAACGGAAGTTATTCAAAGCGGTTGGATAATAGGTAAACATAGCGTTGCGGCCTTTTTCTACCAGGTAGCAGGTTTGTATTTTCAGCGGCTCCTTGGTTTTGGCATCTTTAAGTTTGGCGGCTACCAATGCTCCTTGTGGTAAGCGGCTCGGGTGGTCGCAATTCCATATT
>DATGXP010000399.1:0-2425 GCA_035298845.1 Chitinophagales bacterium | reverse complement strand
GGTGTGAAAGCCACCCGATAATGCGCTTACCGGCACATTGAATGCATGGCCTGCAATATCCATGGCAGGCGTAACCGGCACATCGGTAGCCAGGCCAAAACCCGGGTCGGTATCAATAAAGTATTCCACTTTATTAACGTTGCCGGCACCGGCAATACCGGTTGGGGCGGTGTATTTTACAAACGTATAGCGTGTAGTAAGCGACCATTTGCCGCTTATATCGCGCGTACGCACATACAGCGTATGCAAGCCGCCGCCCAGCGATGCAATAGGCACGCTAAAGTTCATATTGCTAATGTTAGCCGAAGGAGTAACCGGTACGTTAGTAGCCAGGCCAAACCCCGGATCGGTATCAATAAAATATTCCATTTTATTAATGTTGGTAGCCGAGGCTATACCAGTGGGTGCAATGTATTTTACAAACGAGTGGCGCGCCGTAAGCGACCATTTATTATTGGCATCGCGCGAGCGCACATACAATGTATGAAACCCCGGGCTGAGTGCTGTAATGCTGGCGGTAAAACCCAGCGACGAAATATTGGCAGCCGGTGTAATACTAACCGGGGTTCCGAGGCCGAAACCGGGATCGGTATCGTAGAAGTATTCTATGCGTGTAATGTTTTGTGCCAGGGCACTTTGCATTAACAGCAACAGAAAACTAAAACACACCGCAACCTGCCTTACCTTTTTTGCAAAGGAGTTGCTTTGTTCCATAATTTGGTTCTGTTTTAATTTGATAGAATTTGGTTTGTTACAGTCCCGCAATAGCGGGGCGTTCTTCAAATTAATTATTAGACCTGGTGCTTATGGTTACGTTAATGTTGGTAGTACCGGTAGGTGGCACTGTAAGTTTGTAAATGGTAGGCACATTTGGTATACCGCCCAGGCGGTAAGGGTTCGGGCCACCAAAGGCACCGCAATCTACACCGCCAAAACCCGCGCCAATAGCAGGGCTGCCGGCTTTAAGCATATACTGGCTATCGGTAGTACCGCTGGCCACAAATACGTTGTTTACCATAGTAACGTTTTGCTGGTTACCGTTGGCTGTACCAAACTGGGTAGAACTTCCTATGTTGTTGAAATAAACGCTGTTGTAAGGGGCAAAACTGGTATTATAAAAAATATTGTTGTTTATCTGCGCATTGTATAGCTGCACATAACCGTTAATACAGGTATTATTCTCGAAGGTTATATTGCTAACTGCAGAACTAAGGCTCAATATGCATCCACTCAAAATGTTGTTAGACATATTTAAACCTGTAAAAGGGCTGCTTTGCTCCGATATACCCACCATGAAATTATCTAACAGCGTAATATTATCGGCACCGGCATACATATAAACGTAGCTGGATATATAGTTTCTTCTTGCCAGTATGTTGTTGGTTGACAGGTAGAGATTACCCATGCTTATGCCCTGTATACATGAACCTGACGAGCCAGGGCCAAAGCTTACATAACTAAATGAGCTGGTTTCGGTGCTGTTAACCTGTAACCCTGTGTCTTCCGTTAAAAAGTACCCGTTACCAATTAATACAATAGGCTTAGTTACACTTAAAGCACCGTAACCGCTCGCCGATGGCTCGATGTGTAAGGTGTCGCCTGCCAGGGTTGTGACAGCGTCTAAAGCTGTTTGTGCACTGGTATAGTTGGCATTAACACCCGCAGTGTTGTTTACGCGCCATATTTTTGCGTAAGTATTGGTGGTGCAAAATAAAATTACAGTAAAAAGAAAGGCAGGGGCTAGCTTTTTCATAATAATTGTTTTTTGAGGTTTGGTAATAGTTTGAATTAGTAATGCAAACCTACGCGTGGAGGCATTACCCACTTTACCCAAATCCGCTCAAATCTTACTAAACAACTACTACACCCCGCTTACAAACGCCAGAAAAATAGGTTTCCTTACTAATGCATAAAACAAAAAAGCCCCGTTTGGTTTTTATACCAACCGGGGCTAATTCGTAAAAAATACCAGTTTAAAGCATTATCCGTTCAGCGCTTTCTCCAAAGCACCTTCGTAAATATCCTGCATAGCGCTGGATACACCCCACTTCTCTTTATCTACATATATAAGGGCAGAAGTAACTACACCAATGCATGAGAAATCTACATCGTGCTGATTGATAACATTCAGGAACTCATCTTCCTTGCTATCTTTTACAGTAACCACTACGCGGCTTTGCGACTCGCCAAACAGGAATGCATCTTTACGCATATCGGGGTCGGTTTCAATTTCAAAGCCTTTGCGGCCGGCCATGGCGCTTTCTAATAAAGTGATAAACAAACCACCTTCGCTAACATCGTGTGCCGAAGAAACTACCTGCTCGTATATCAGGCTCTTAACAGCGTTCTGCACCTTTACTTCAGTTTCTAAATTGAAGTAAGGGGCTGGTGAATTTTTAACTTCGTGGTACCCGGTAAGGTACTC
>DATGXP010000398.1:0-2523 GCA_035298845.1 Chitinophagales bacterium | reverse complement strand
GGTACCGCCGGTACCGACTATGTAGAGTTTAGCACAAAGAGCTCTAAGAACGAAATAAGCATTGAACTGGACCGCGATAAAATGGCGCTGGTGGGTTTATCTGTGCCCGAGATTGGTAATGCTGTGCAACTGGCATTCCGTGGAAACGACAATGCTAAGTACTCGGAGGGAGGAGAGGAGTATAACATAAACATCACTGCCGATAAATTTGACAAGAAAGATATTGAGAGTGTGCGCAACCTTACTATACGCACCAACAAGGGTGCTAATGTGAGATTGGCAGACATTGCAACTATTAAACAGGAACTTGGGCAAAGTGTATTGGAGCGCCGTAACAGGCTGAACAGTATAAAGGTAAATGCCTTTACAGCAGGGCGGCCTAACGGGACCATTGTAGCCGATATACAGAAGGCACTGGAGAAGGAGAAACTACCGGCCGGTGTTACGGTTGAGTACCTGGGTGAAGCAGAGCGCCAGAAAGATGCCTTCGGCAGCCTGGGAACGGCCATGCTGATCGGCTTTGTGTTGGTTTACCTTATTATGGTAGCACTTTACGAAAGTATGGTTTACCCTTTTGTGGTAATGTTCTCAATACCTGTAGCGCTGATAGGTGCATTGCTGGCACTTGCATTAAGCATGGAAGTGCTCTCAATATTCGCGATAGTAGGATTGATAATGCTAATGGGGCTTGTAGCTAAAAACGGTATCCTGATTGTGGATTTCGCCAACCACCTAAAAGCCAGTGGTATGGAGTTGACCGAAGCGTTGGTAGAGGCCGGTAAAGAACGTCTGCGGCCGATATTGATGACTACTGTAGCTATGATACTGGGCATGTTGCCAATAGCCTTATCTAAAGGCTCAGGTGCCGAGGTAAAGAACGGTATGGCCTGGGTAATTATAGGTGGCTTGACCAGTTCGTTATTCCTAACCCTGGTGCTGGTGCCAACCATGTATTACATTGTAGATGCTGTAAAGGATAGAGTAGGTAGATTGATGAAGAAAAATAAGCCGACGGCCTAAAAAGCGAAAAGCCCTTGTTAGCAATAACAAGGGCTTTTTTTATTGTAAATTTTCAATCACACATACCATCCGGCTTGCAAACATCTCCTTCAGTTACTTCTATAGCGGCCATTTTATGCTCCTGCTGCCATTCGCTAAAAGATTGTTCCAGAGTTTGTAAAAAAGCCTCTACCGGTTGAGCGCCGGAGATGGCATACTTGCGGTCGAACACAAAAAACGGAACACCACGCACTCCAATCTGCTGCGCTTCTTTTATATCCCGTTGCACATCATTAGCATACAAGTTGCTTTCTAATGCAGCCTTTAGTTCTTCTGCGTTCAGACCAATCTCACTGCCTAACTGCAATAGAGTTGCGTAATCATCAATGTTTTTACCATCGGTAAAGTAAGAGCGGAACAACAGTTCCTCGGCTTCGTTTTGTTTGCCGTTTTTCTTAGCAAAATGAACAAACCGGTGGGCATTAATGGTGTTGGCAATTACAGCTTTATCGAGGTTAAAGGTCAATCCTTCCTGTTTGGCCATATTGGTAACCTGTTGGTTTAAGCCCGCAGCCTGTTCCAGGCTCATGCCTTTATGCTCAGCCAGAAACTGGTTAAGGCTTTTGCCCGTTTGTGTTATTAAGCCCGGCGTTAGTTGAAAGCTTTTCCACTCCAGTTCTATATTATCGCTGTTACTGAATTGTGTTAGGGCTGCTTCTAGTTTGCGCTTGCCTATGTAACAAAACGGGCACATTACATCACTCCATATTTCAACTTTCATTTCTTATAAATTTTGTATTGCAAAGGTACGGCACTCTTACAGTATTATAGCCAACACTATACATTTGTATAGTGTTGTAATTTGCTAATAATATTTCCGACGCTATAGGTTAAATGCTCAATTTCACTACCTCTTTGGTCTTGCCGGTTACTTTAAACCGTTCATCTATCCGGTAGCCTATTACCCACACAAGTTTTTTATTACTTTCTACCACCCACAAATTTTCTTTTTCGTGCAAGGCTACTTTCTCGTCTATCAAAAACTTCTTTAGTTTTTTCTTTTTCATCTTCATACCAAAAGGGTAGAAGTAGTCGCCCTGTTTCCACTTGCGTATGGTCAGGGGATATTCCAGCAAAGCAGCGTCAACTATGGCGGTATTCTTATCAGCAGTTATTTTTATTTCATCTACCGGTATGGTATCACTTTTGGTTAACTTTTTTTCGCCTAACGTAACGTGCTTATCAGCTTCACCTAATACCTGCACCGCGTTATTTGTATCCTGCAGTTTAGTAAGTATGAAAAACTTCCTGTCTTTAATAATGCGGGCAGTGCTCGTCAGGTATTGCTTACCAGGTTCTCCATCTACTGATGCCAATATATCGGCTACCTGCTCATTATTAAAGCCATAGTCTTTAAGGTATTCAAACATCACTGTGGAAGCCTTTGGCTCTTTCTTTATAGCCACTATGGGCATATAAATATCGTTGCCTCTTACATCAAACAGGCGCTTGCTTATCTTCTTC
>DATGXP010000397.1:0-1862 GCA_035298845.1 Chitinophagales bacterium | reverse complement strand
ACTATGAGATTTTTTATACCCCTGGCAGTTTTTATATTAATGTGCATGGGCCGTGTTCAGGCACAGGGCTTTCCCAACCCGGCCACGCTATCCACCGGGCAAGGCACTCCCGGCACCAACGACCCTATATGGACCGTATCGGGTTGGTACAGCACCAACCCGCCAAACCCAATGGGCTTAACCTATAGCCCTGCGCTGATTAATAACAACTGCGCGCCCGGTAGCTGGGTAGACCCTGCCAGTTTGCCCCCACCCACCAACAACGGCAACTGGATAACCGGTGCCAGCGCGTGCAACAACAACACCAATGATGGCTATTTATATTTCAGGTTAATACTTGACCTGCCCTTTGATTGTAATGGCAACAGCGTGGCCACCAGCGGTAGTTATACCCTTTACCTATCGGGCTATGTAGATAATACCATTACCGATGTATTTGTAAACGGTACCAGCACCGGTATCAATGGGGGTAGCTTTCAGGCGGGCAATCAACTTAACTTTTCGCTGAGCGGCCCCTGGGTACCAGGCACCAATTATATAGATGTGCAGGTATACAACTTTCCTAACGGAGGCAGCTCTAACCCTTATGGTTTGCTGCTGGTAGCCAATAGCGCGGCCAGCTCGGTTGCCGATGGCGACCAGGACGGCATTGCGGATATTAACGACCTGTGCCCCTGCGAAGCCGGTGATATGAGTAACGGTTGTGTATCGGTAACTACCAATGGCGATACCGTAATCTGCAATGGCGAAAGCACCACGCTTACAGCCGTTGGCAGCGGCACTTATATGTGGAATAACGGAGCAACTACTCCTTCTATTACTGTAAGCCCCATAGCTAACACCCGATACAGTGTGGTAGTAACTGCTTACAACGGCTACCAGGATTCATCTATAATAAATGTGCTGGTTAATCAGCCACCGGTGGTTAGCATCTCCCCTGCGGTTATTGCCATTTGCCCGGGAGGTTCAGCCACCCTAACAGGCAACGGAGCAGCAGGGTACCTGTGGAGCACCAGTGCCGTAACCAACGCTATTACTGTTTCTCCGGCAAGTACAACAACCTATACTGTAACCGGTGCCGATGCAAATACCTGCACAGCCAGCGCCAGCGCTACCGTAACTATAAACCCTTTACCGGTGGCAGCCATTAACCCAACTGCGGTAGCTATATGCGCTGGTGGCAGTACTACCCTGACCGCCAGCGGTGGCACGGGTTACAGCTGGAGCAATGGCGGCAATACAGCGGCTATCAGCATATCGCCAACTACCACTACCACATACGATGTTACGGTAACCGATGCCAACACCTGCACGGCCACAGCCGGCGCTACCTTAACCGTAAACCCATTGCCGCCGGCGGCTATTAATCCCGCAACTACTGCGGTGTGTATAGGCAACAGCACCACCTTAAACGCCAGTGGCGGCACCGGCTACGCCTGGGCCAGCGGAGAAACCACGGCGGCTATTACAGTAACCCCACCAGCTACCGCTAACTATTCGGTTACCGTAACAGATGCCAACACCTGCTCGGCTACTGCATCGGCAAGCGTAACTGTAAACCAGCTACCCACACCATCGGTTAACCCCGCCACAGTAGCTATATGCAGCGGCACCAGCACCCAGCTTACAGCTACCGGTGGTAGTTTTTATGTATGGAGCAATGCGGCTAATACGGATGTAATAACAGTATCGCCTGTGTCAGATACTAACTACGATGTAACGGTAACTGATGCTAATGGCTGTAGTGCAACCGCCAGTGCAGCGGTTACAGTTAATACCGTACCGGTGGCCACTATAAGCCCCGCAGGTGTTACCATTTGTAATGGAGCGACAACCACGCTGACAGCAAGCGGAGGGTTAAC
>DATGXP010000396.1:0-2327 GCA_035298845.1 Chitinophagales bacterium | reverse complement strand
GCGACCATTGGCCACCCATTTGGCCGGCCCCATTAAAATATTGCCATTGAAATGAAATGTAGCTGCCCACATTAAGACTATCTTCTGCCCTGAAGGTTATTTCATACAGCCCGGTTTGCTCATACGTAAAGTTAGCATTGCAAGGTGCAAACACAGCAGCCTGTATAACAGCAGTATCTACACAGCCACCCGGCGCTGTAATGGTTACCTGGGCGTCGTAGAATCCAAATTGTCCGTAGTTAATAACAGGCATAGTATCGGTAGATGTTTGCGGGCCACCCGGCGTATCAAACTGCCAGAAATAGGTAGAGCCGGCAGGGGCAAAATACGGCTTATAGGTAGCGCTAAACCCGCTTACTGTATAGTGTATAATAGGGTTAAACTCGCATAGGTCTACAGTTACTGTATCGCAGGTGCTGGTAAGCGGGCAACTGGTACTTTCAAAATTAAAACAGGCTATGTAAGTGCCGTTTGCGCTAAAAGTATGTTTAGGATATAAGGCGTGGGCCGTGTCGCCATCGCCAAAATCCCACCAGTAGTGAAACTGCTCGTTAGAATCTATATGGGCATAGGCATAAAAGTAGTAATCTCCACCATGCGAAGAGTGTTCTACAGGTGCGTTGCATTGTGCCTTTGCCCCGCCAATGGCTGCTATCAACAGAAGCAGCAGAACTGTTAGTTTAGTTGTTTTCATAGGTAATTTTTTGCTCCGGTGGTTAGCCGGTTGGTTAAAAAAGTGTATTACGTTACGAAGGTGCAGTGATAATGCGGTCTACACAAATGAGAATTAACTGATTCTTACGTATAAAGAAACAGCATTTGCTTAGTGCAGCTTAATGATATTAAAAGGGAAAGGTGTATTTTTCTTACGCGCGTAAAGAATTAGTGAAAGCCAGTTTTTTATTAAGCCAACCCTCGTAGCTTATAATCTCAGAATCGCCGGCAGTGGGATCAGTCTTGTACTTCAATAATGATTTTATTCCTTTCTGTATATCTGCATCATGTTTTACATCCCTGCTGTCTGCCATAAGTTTAAGCAGTTCAAGCAGGCTGAAGTCGCGCAGATAGTTTTTGTTAGATGCAAAAGCTTTGTAATCTTTTTTCACCTGCTCTATACGGTATAGCAGCGTGTCGTAGTCTGCAGATTCGTAGGTTATAATCAGTTCGCTCATCTCTACCTTAAACCTGAATGCCTTATCTGCATTTAGGTAGCTATCACTTACATAAAGTTTTACCAGGCTTTTAAGGGCATCCTTATACCTGCCGGTATCGTAAAATAAACCTGCCCGGTTAAGGTAAATGAAGGTGTCGTAGTAATAGTTCTTCTTGCGGTGTATCTCATTCTGAAAATCATCCAGTATTTTCAGCGCCCGCGCGGGGTTTAGCACCGAGTTGTTTATTATCTGCAGATTGTAAAAGAAAAACAGGTACCGGTCGTAATGCAATTTACCATATTGTTCAATTTCGCTACCGAGTGTTTCTGTTATAGTCAGCGACTCTTTATTTCTTCCGTTTTTGTACAAAGCGTTGGCGTAGTACGTAAGCATTTGAAGTTTAAGGTCATGGTTCTGTTTGTCGAACCATTTCTGGTCTTCAAACATCTTGTAAGTTTCCTTCATCATTTTCTCCAGCGCTTCGTAATTATGCTGCTGCAAAAATATCTGGCTAAGGGCCTTGTATATTTTGGTTTGCAGGTTTCGGCCAAAGTGCGAGGTTGTTTGCTTGCTTATAAGGCCCACCTGCTGTTGCAATTGCGCCAGCTGTTTCTTGTCTCCGGCACCAAAATTCTGCGATAGCTTTAACCGGTAAGTTACCGTAGCCAGCAAATCATCCAGGCTGCGTAGCTGCGTAACCAGCTTCGCATTCTCTTCGCGCAGGGCAATATAATCATCGGGATTAACCTCTATCAGCTCGGCCGAAAGGCGGATAAAGTTAGAGTACACCATATCCAGCAGTTCATAGTTCTCTATATTTCTTGCCAGGCGCTCTGCTTTTTTAAGATAAAAAAGGCAGGGTTTATACAGGGTTTTTGAGTAGTAGATATGGTACAACGTAATGTAGTGCTGCAATTCATACAGATCATTTTTGTGCGTATGCAGCACGGTTAATGCATCGCCTATATCCTGAATCACCCGGTTCTTTAGCCGGTAATAACTGTTTTTATCTTTTGCGTTGTATTTTAATTTTTTAATAACCTTTTCTTCATCAAATTTATTGCCTGCGTGGCGCACATAGTCTACCAGTACAAGGTCTTTGCGGTCATCACCGGGCATGCTGCCCATAAAAAATTTAAAAAACCGCAGTTCGTCTTTGGTCAGTTTCTCTAC
>DATGXP010000395.1:0-2687 GCA_035298845.1 Chitinophagales bacterium | reverse complement strand
TACTGGTTTGCAAACCAGCCACAAACAAAATACGCCTCAACTTTGGGTTGAAGCGCTCTTGCATCCTGTGTTTTTAATAATCATCTAAATATGCTAGAGGGTTATCGACAGGATATCCGTAATTATCAATCAAATCTTTTTCAGTAAATTTTAACCCCTTCGGATTAATGGATAGTTCCAGCAAATCGTCAACATCCTTACATTTCTCTTTAAAAAACTCTTCATTTTGCATTGTAATTTTCCAAACCAGTATCACACCTATACCGCCCTCTAGATAGCTGGAGGTTACATGTCTGGCTTCATAAAGCTTAATCTTATACTGCATCAGGCATTTATATGCATGTCTCACATTTCCACCGGCATGTTTAGTATTATACCTCTCTATCCCTGAATCTAATCCGTAGTTTGGCGCCAGGTCAATTATTGCCTGCATTGCTTTTTCATTTTCACTTATAAACCTCCCATCTATAAGTTCTTCCAAACTTAAATCACCAAGCCCCAGAGCTTGCGCTAGAGACATAATCTGCTCGAGATACACATCACTTGTACTCACATATTTTCCGTGGCAGTTGTATTCAACAATTTTCTCTACCAGATCAATACCGGAAAGGTGCTCCTTGGGTGGCATAGCATTTAATTTATACGCGTCAATATAAGCACCAACAAACAAAAAACGCCTCAACTTTGGGTTGAAGCGCTCTTGCTTTAGTATTTTGATTGCCACTATTACATTCTAAAGGCATACAGGTAGCTCATTGGCTTGTTAGGATAAATACCCTCTACCAGCACCTTGCCGTTCTTCTCTTTCAGCACGTTTACAAAATCTTCTACATTGTTCACCGCTTCATCGTCAATCTGGGTGATGATAAAACCCTTGCGGATATCGGTAAACTCGGCCAATTTGCCTTCTTTCAGGTCGGTTATTTTAACGCCACCGCTTACGCCATAGCTTCTTAACTCACTCTGGGTCAGGTTCTCTACTTTTACACCCAAGGCAGTAAGTACATCGCGGCTATTATCAACCTGGGCTGTAGTATTGTATTTGTTCTTAAGCACCACATTCATATTGGCTGTTTTGCCATCGCGGATAACTTCTACATCCAGCTTATCGCCGGGGCTGTATTTAGCTACCTGCTCCTGCAACTCAGGCGAGCTGTTTACACTTATGCCGTTTATCTTAGTAATCACATCCTTATTTCTAAGGCCTGCATCATCAGCGGCCGAGCCTTTATTTACACCATCTACATATACACCGTGCGGTTTATCAAAACCGATTTCTTGTGCCGTTTTATCATCCATAGTACGGATAGTTACGCCTAAGAAACCACGCTGGCTGATACCGAATTTTTTGAGGTCGAAAATTACCTTCTTTACAATGTTGGCCGGCACGGCAAACGAGTAGCCTGCATACGAACCGGTAGGCGATGCTATGGCCGTATTAATACCAATCAACTCACCATTTACATTCACCAGCGCGCCACCACTGTTGCCGGGATTTACGGCAGCATCGGTTTGAATAAACGATTCGATACTTGTGTTGCTGGTGCGCTGTCCGTCGCTATTGCCCAGTATATTTATGTTGCGGCCCTTGGCGCTCACAATACCAGCGGTAACAGTAGATTCAAGATTAAAAGGGTTGCCCACGGCCATTACCCACTCCCCTATCAATACAGAATCGGAATTGGCAAAATTGATAGCCGGCAGGTTAGTGCCTTCTACTTTTACCAGCGCCAGGTCGGTATCGGCATCCTTGCCTATCACCTTCGCTTTATACGATTTGTTATTGTTCATTACCACCTCTACCTCATCCGCATTTTCTACCACGTGGTTATTGGTTACTATGTAGCCATCGCCCGATACAATTACACCCGAACCGGTAGCCACCTGCGGCTGCGCTTTGTAAGGATTCTGCCCGTGGAAATATTTGTAGAAGTCGTTGCCAAACAAATCCTGAAAAGGGTCGTTTGAGGTAACACGTTCGGCTTTAAAGGTAGATTTGATGTGCACTACACTCGGGGTAGATTCTGCTGCCGCAAACCTGAAATCGATAGGCTGGGTAGCATTCGTGCGCTCTATGGCAGCAGCCAGTTTAGCCGGTGTGCCGCCCTCTACAATAGATACCTGCTGGCGGTTAAGCCCCAGGTAGTTAAAGGTGGCAACTGCGGCAAAGGCGCTTACAAAGGCCACCAGCGCTGTAAATCCGTATTTTCTCATATTCATACTTTATGATTTTTATTTTTATGCTTTGATTTTAAAAACGATTGCACCACAAAGTTATTTCAACGTGTATGCAATTTGCAAGCTAAAGTTACCACTATTAAAACGTTTTAACAGTAATATTTAATGACAGTTAAATTCTATAAATACCAGGGCACAGGCAACGATTTTGTTATGATAGATAACCGGGGCTATGGTTTAATTAAGGAACGCATAATGATTGAAAAATTGTGCGACCGCCGCTTTGGCATAGGCGGCGATGGGCTCATCTATTTGCAGGATAAAGAGGGCTACGATTTTGAGATGGTGTACTTTAACAGCGATGGCAACGAGAGCACCATGTGCGGCAATGGCGGGCGCTGCCTTATAAAATTTGCGCACGACCTTGGCCTGGTAGGCAACCGCTGCAAATTTATGGCTATAGATGGGGAGCATGATGGCGAAATACTAGCCGACGGCCGTGTATCGCT
>DATGXP010000394.1:0-6306 GCA_035298845.1 Chitinophagales bacterium | reverse complement strand
CATGGAAACTGAACGGTGGGGTAGTAGGCCTTAACAGCAGCACCTATACCCTGGCAGCACCTGCCGATGGCGACGATGTATTGTGCGAAGTGACCTCTACTGCTGCTTGCAGCAACGGTATCATTGCCGGATCGAACACGGTAAGCATGCAGGTGGGGGCTACCCTTACCCCTGCTGTAAGTATCAGCGCTTCGGCTACTACGTTCTGCTCGGGCACCAGCGTAACGTTTACCGCTACACCGGTTAACGGTGGCAACAACCCGGCTTATGTATGGAAAGTGAACGGCAACACCGCCGGCAACAACAGTGCTACGTTTGTAAGCACTACCCTGGCCAACAACGATGCCGTAACTGTAGAAATGACCAGCGACCTGGATTGTGCTACCGGTGGCGCTGTAGCAGCTACACCGGTTACTGTAACCGTTACCACATCGGTAACACCTACGGTAACTGTAGCAGTATCGCCTGCTACCGAGGTATGTGCCAACACCAATGTAGTGTTTAACGCTACTACGGCCAATGGTGGCAGCACACCGGTGTACCAGTGGAAACTGAATGGCAACAGCGTAGGCAGCAACGATCCCGTGTATAGCAACAACACACTCGCCGATGGCGATGTGGTAACGGTAGAAGTAACCAGCAATGCGGGCTGTGCCACACAGCCGGTTGTAACTTCTTCGCCATCTAACATTACAGTACACCCGCTGCCTGCTGCACCTACCATTGCACAAAGCGGCAATACTCTTACCAGCAGCGCAGTAAGCGGCAATCAGTGGTTGCAGAACAGCAGCCCGATAAGCGGTGCTACCCAGCAAACCTATACCGTAGTTACCAGCGGCTGGTATGCTGTAGAAGCTACCAACACCGATGGTTGCAGCAGCAAGAGCGACTCGATGTTTGTAACCGTAACCGGTATAGAGGAAGTAGCCCTTGCCGAAGCTGTACAGATACTGCCTAGTCCGTTTTATCAGAACTTTAGTATCAAGATAGCTAACACTGTTATTGGTATTAACGATTGGACTATGACAATAACTGATAACCTGGGCCGCCTGGTAGTTAAAAATGACAATTTAGGCTACATCAATATTATTGATTTAGGGGGACATGCCGCAGGTGTTTACTATGTAAACATTAGCACCGGCAATGCCCGACATACATTCAAAGTTGTTAAGCAGGAGTAAACTCCTTTGATTACACTAAAGCAAAAGGGACGAATATTTATTTATTCGTCCCTTTTTATTTGAGTGAAAAATAAAATGAACTTTTAGGATACAACAGGGCTCAGTGTATGGCCGGTTTTTGCAGGCTTGACCATGTTTAAATCTAATGGAAGGGATACAATAAAGGTAGAGCCTTCATCTACTTTACTACGGGCAGAAATGAAGCCATTGTGGTCCTCTACAATTTTTTTACACAAAGCCAGGCCTATGCCTGTACCATCATATTCCGAATTGCTGTGCAGTCTGGTAAACATGCTGAATATCTGTTCGGCATATTGCTGTTCAAATCCTATTCCGTTATCTTCTATATAAATGCGACAGTATCCGCTTTTATTTTCTGTATTTTCAGCAATGGAAGTTTTGTCTGTTTTTATTTTAACAAGGGGAGTTACATCCTTACGGGAATATTTTAGTGCGTTGTTTATTAAGTTGTAAAATAAGGGCTGCATTAGTGCGGCATTTACATATATGGTAGGTAGTTCTTCAACAACGATAGTGGCCTTTTTTTCCTTCACCGTATCTTCTACCAGTATAAGTACCTCTTTCATTATAACATTTAAGTCGCACTTGCTAAATACTTTTTTCTCTGCGGCAACTTTCGAAAACGTAAGGATATCTCTGATCAGCGCCTGCATACGTTCCGCAGAATTTTGTATGCGGCCTACGTACATTTTGCCGTTCTCGTCCAGCAAATGCTCGTAACCTACAATCAGCCGGTCACTGAATAGCCGGATTTTTCTCAGTGGTTCCTGTAAGTCATGCGAGGCCATGAAAGCAAACCGGTCAAGTTCCTTGTTTGTGGCTTCAAGGTGATCAATGGTTTTTAGTAATTCAAGATTGAGCGCCCTTACTTTTTCTTCCGAAATTTTGCGCTCGCTGATTTCATTTTCCAGGTTCTTGTTTATAGCTATTAGTTTTTGCTCTTGCAGTATAAGTGTCTGGTTCTTCTTATATAATTCTATAAAAACTGAAACCTTGGCGCGCAATAAACCAGGATTGATAGGCTTGTAAATGTAATCTACCGCACCGGTCTGATAGCCTTTAAAAATACTATCCTCGCCATAGTTGTGTGCTGTAATAAAAATGATTGGTATCTGGCGCAGCTTTTCGCGCTCGTAAATCAATTCTGCAGTTTCAAAGCCATTAAGGTTGGGCATTTTTACATCCATCAGTATCAGCGCAAAATCAAATTCCTGCAATAATACTTTAAGTGCCTGCCTGCCAGATAATGCCCTTACAAACCTATAATTATCAGAGCCAAGAATGGCCTCAATAGAAAGCAAATTATCTTCCCTGTCATCAACAAGTAATATTTTTGGCTGCATCTTTATGTTTTTCTCACAATTGACATTTATTATTTGTAGAACCAAATTCTCATTAGCGAAAGTAACTGATCAATTTTCAGTGGCTTGGTGATATAATCCGATGCACCGGCCTCAATACATTTTTGGCGGTCACCTTTCATCGCCTTAGCTGTTACAGCAATAATTGGCAGGCTGCTGTTTTTATGTTCGCGCCTGATTTTCTGTGTAGTTTCGTAGCCATCCATTTCGGGCATCATTATATCCATCAGCACCATCTCTATATTCGGATTTTCGTTCAGAATATTGATAGCCTCTTTGCCCGACTCGGCAGTAATTGCATTGATGTTATACCTTTCAAATACGGTAGTAAGGGCAAACAGGTTACGCACATCATCATCTACTATAAGAATATTTTTACCGGTAAGTATATCCTGTTTGCGGCGGTTATTTTCTATAATTTTTCGTTTTTCAGGGGCAAGTATTTTGTGATTTACGTGTATGTGCAATACTGTTTCTTCCAGCAATGTCTCCAGCGAATTCACACCTTTCAACAGTATTGTATTAGAATTTCTGTTTAGCTGGCGCAGTTCATTCTTGTCAAAATCCTTGGCTGAATAAACAATTACCGGAGTTAGCTTCTTTTTGATGTCTGCAACTTTGCCCAGCAGCTCTTCTCCGGAAATATCAGGTAATGTATAATCTAATATTATGCAGTCAAAATCCTGTTCTTTTATCGCCTTAAGTGCTTTTTTACCGGTATTGGCAATTGTTAGCCGCACATTGTCATCTTCAAGTATACGCGCAATTTGCGATGATTCCAGTTCATTGTCCTCAACCACCAATACATTCTTAATTTCCTTGCGACTGAATGTAACTATATCGTTAAACAACTCCCTTAGCGATTCGTTTTCCAGGGGCTTTAGCAAGAAACTTCTCGCGCCACGCTTAAGGGCCAGCATACGGTTCTCTTCTCCCGAAATTAGATGGATAGGGATGTGGCGGTAATTCAAATCGTTGCGCAGCAATTCTAACACCTTCCACCCGCTGGTATCAGGTAATTTTACGTCCAGCGTAATAGCTATAGGAGAGTAGCGGTTGATAAAATCAAACACTTCTATGTAGCTTATAGCCACAATGGCCTTAATGTCTTCTTCGTGCGCCTTATCTATTAGTATTTTGGCAAAGCGCGAATCATCTTCTACTATCAATACCACTTTGTCTCCAGGTTGTATATTGCCGCGGTCATCTCCTGAGTCGTTTATCATTTCGTTTACCAGGTTCAGGTTGCTTTCTATTCCCTGGTTAGTAATTCGGATAGAGCTTAGCAGCGTATCTATATCACCGGAAGAACCGCTGACATGTTGCTGTATCGCATTTAAATTATCCGATGCTTCTCTTGGCATTAAACCACTCACAGTTTCTACCGGCAAAAAGAGTGTGAAAGTGCTGCCTTTGCCCGGTGTACTTTCTAACTCGATGGTGCCTCCTAAGAGTTCGGCAAGGCCCCGGCTAATAGATAAGCCGAGACCGGTTCCGCCATATTTGCGGCTTGTAGAACCCTCTGCTTGCTGAAAGGCTTCAAAGATGATATTTTGTTTTTCCTGCGGAATTCCAATTCCGGTATCGCTGATAGCGAACGCTACTACTTTGCCGGCATTGTCCAGGCTTGGGTTACCCACCTTCCATGTTTTATTCGCTTCGTATATACGCAGCTTTACTTCTCCTTTCTCGGTAAACTTAAACGAGTTCGAAAGCAGGTTTTTCAAAATCTGGTTCAATCGCTGTAAGTCGGTTTCCAGCGATATAGGAAGCTGGCGGTCGGTATCTATTGTAAACTTAAGGTGTTTGGCTTCTGAAATAGGTTTGAAGGTAGTTTCTACAAAGCCTGCAATTTCGTTAAAGCGAACCGTAGAAATATTGGCCGTAATAAAGCCGGATTCGATTTTTGAAAGGTCAAGAATATCGTTGATAAGCTGGATAAGGTCATCACCACAACTGTGTATGGTTTTGGCATACCGTATCTGCTTGTCGTTTAGGTTACCTTCAGCATTTTCATATAGCTGTTGGGCAAGAATCAACAAACTGTTAAGTGGTGTCCGCAACTCGTGGCTCATATTGGCAAGAAACTCAGACTTATACTTAGATGTCAGTGTAAGTTGTTCAGCTTTTTCTTCCAGCGATTTACGCGCCTCTTCCACCTCTTTGTTTTTGGCTTCAACTTCATCTTTCTGCTTAACAAGTAGCAGGGCTTTGTCCTGTAACTCATCGTTAGTTCTGCGCAACTCTTCCTGTTGTATCTTCAACTCTCCGGCCAGCGACTGCGACTGCGCCAATAACTCTTCAGTTCTCGAGTTGGTTTCTATGGTGTTCAATACTATACCAATAGACTCTGTAAGCTGGCTCAAAAGCTCTAAGTGCGTTTCGCTAAAATCATCTAACGATGCCAGCTCAATTACAGCCTTCACATTGTTTTCAAATAGCACTGGTAGAATGATAAGGTTAGCCGGTTTAGCTTTGCCCAGGCCCGAACTGATTTTAATATAATCTTTTGGCACGTTGGTCAACAGAATTCGCTCTTTCTCAAACGCCACCTGGCCTACCAATCCTTCGCCTACACTAAATTCGCGCGGTATGTTTTTATCTTCCTTATAACCATAGGCTGCAAATAGTTTCAGCTTTAGGTTTTGTATTTCATCATCTTGTTTTAAAATGTAGAAAGCACCATAGTGGGCGGTTACCACCTGGGCAAGCTCCGACAAGATACGCTGGGCCACGGTGTTCAAATCCTTTTGGCCCTGTAGCATCTGCGTAAACTTGGCAAGGTTAGATTTTAACCAGTCCTGCTCCTGGTTACGCAGGGTGGTTTCCTTCAGGTTGGTAATCATTTGGTTGATGGTATCCTTCAAGGCTTCCACCTCACCCTTTGCTTCCACACGTATGGTCCGCGTCAAGTCTCCCTTTGCCACCGCGGTAGATACTTCGGAAATTGAACGCACCTGCGTGGTAAGGTTTTGTGCCAGCTGGTTTACGTTCTCCGTTAAGTTTTTCCATATACCCGATGCGCCCGGTACGGATGCCTGCCCCCCGAGTTTTCCATCTACCCCTACTTCTCGCGCCACAGTAGTTACCTGGTCGGCAAATAGCGCCAGGGTTTCAATCATCTCATTAATGGTATCTGTTAACTGTGCCACCTCACCTTTTGCATTAATAGAAAGCTTTTGGCGAAGGTTACCGGTTGCCACCGATGTTACCACCTTGGCAATACCCCGCACCTGCGATGTAAGGTTAGAGGCCATCATGTTTACCGAGTCGGTCAAATCCTTCCATGTTCCTGCCACACCCTTCACCTCCGCTTGCCCCCCCAGCTTACCTTCTGTTCCCACCTCACGTGCCACACGCGTTACCTCAAAGGCGAAGGAGTTCAACTGCTCCACCATCGTGTTAATTGTATTCTTCAAGTCAAGAATTTCCCCCTTCACATCAATAGCCACCGTTTTACTCAAGTCACCCGATGCCACTGCCTTGGTTACCTGTGCAATGTTACGCACTTGGGCTGTAAGGTTACCCGTCATCTGGTTTACCGAGTCGGTCAAATCCTTCCATGTTCCTGCCACACCCGGTACAAAGGCCTGTCCCCCCAGCTTACCGTCAGTTCCCACCTCACGCGCCACCCGGGTTACCTCCGATGCAAACGCCCGCAGCTGATCCACCATCGTATTCAGCGTCTCTTTCAGCTGGAGGATTTCTCCGCGCACGTCCACCGTAATCTTCTTACTCATATC
>DATGXP010000393.1:0-1918 GCA_035298845.1 Chitinophagales bacterium | reverse complement strand
GCAGCAGGTTAAATTCTTCGTTCTCATACACCACTTTCTTAGTCATGCCATAGCAGTTAAGCGGCTTACCGCGCAAGCTGAATACCCCCTGTAAATCGGGGTTGCGGCTCTTGGTTATGGAACCACTCGCCGAATCACCCTCGGTAATAAACAGGGTGGTAAGCAAGCGGTCGGCAGCCTTTTCGTCGTTAAAGTGCACCCGGCAATCGCGTAGTTTTTTGTTATGTATGTTGGCCTTTTTGGCACGCTCGTTAGCCAGCTTTTTAATACCGGCTATCTCTTTGCGCTCGCGTTCGCTTTGCAAAATACGCTTAAGCAGCGCCTCGGCAGTCTGTGGGTTCTTGTGCAGGTAGTTATCCAGGTGTTCTTTTACAAACTCCAGCAAAAACTGCTTCATGGTTTTTTCTTCACCATGCAGTTTGTCGGTACCCAGTTTGGTTTTGGTCTGGCTCTCAAACACCGGCTCCTGTATCCGCACCGATACGGCACCTACTATGGCTTCACGTATATCTACGGCATCAAAATCTTTCTTATAAAAATCGCGTACGGTTTTCACAATCGCTTCGCGGTAAGCCAGCAAGTGCGTTCCGCCCTGCACGGTGTATTGCCCGTTTACAAAGCTGTAAAACTCCTCACCATACTGGTGGTTGTGCGTTAGTGCAAACTCAATATCTTCTCCCACCACGTGTATAATAGGATATATCAGTTCGGCATTCTGCTTTTTATGCGTAAGCAGGTCAAACAAACCTTTTTGGCTCACATATTTATTGCCGTTGTAGTAAAACGCCAAACCGGTGTTCAGGTACGTATAGTTCTGAATCATCGTTTCCACATACTCGTGCAGGTAGTGGTAGTTTTTAAATATCTTGTTATCGGGCAAAAACTCAATGTAAGTTCCGTTTGGCTCATCGGTTTTTTCCAGTTTGCTTTCTTTGGTCAGCTTACCGCATTCAAACTCCGCAGTTTTTTTCTGCCCCTCGCGCACAGCCGACGCTTTAAAGTAAATACTAAGGGCGTTTACTGCCTTGGTACCTACCCCGTTCAATCCCACCGATTTCTTAAACGCTTTGCTGTCGTACTTGGCACCCGTGTTTATCTGGCTTACGCAGTCTACCAGTTTACCTAGTGGTATACCACGGCCATAATCGCGCACGGTTACTTTCTCTTTGGTTACGGTTATATCTACCTTTTTGCCGTAGCCCATCTGGTATTCATCTATACAGTTATCTATCACTTCTTTTAACAGAATGTATATACCATCATCCATACTGCTGCCATCGCCGGTTTTACCAATATACATACCGGGGCGTATGCGTATGTGCTCCAGCCAATCGAGGGTTTTTACCTCGTCTTCGGTATATCTTGCTTCTACTATTTCTTTTGCCATAATCAGGTATTATAATTTCACTGCTTTGCACAGTGAAAGATGTTTAGTGGTTAATATACTCTCCCCTTGTATTTTCCTTCTGGTTTCCCCCGGGGATTTTAGGGGCCGTGCTAAGTTAACGTCGCGCGAATGTAGAAATGAGAGAGAAATCAACAAGTGAACCCTGTTGATAAAAAAGAGGACAGGCAATTGCCTGTCCCCGTATATATAAGCCAGCATCCAACAGCCTTATACTCTTTATTGATTTTCAATATTCTGCTTATTCCCAATTCTTTATTCCCGCTGGAGGTAAAAATGATTGGTTGTTAATTCGTGTATTCGTGGCAAATGCATTTTTGTATTTGCCCGGCTTCAGCCGGTTTGGCGGGCCTTAATCTAGATACAAATTCTTGTAGTTATTATACACCTGTGTAGCCAGGTTCAGGTCCGGAAAAGTTTGTGCTATGTAGGTAGTAGAGTCCGAAAACGAGGTATCGCCGCAGCGCCCGCCCACACAGTTAGCTACATTAACAGTAATGCCCGTTAGCAGTA
>DATGXP010000392.1:0-7171 GCA_035298845.1 Chitinophagales bacterium | reverse complement strand
CAGCCGATACATGGTAATCTTTATCAGCTGTTTTGAATGCCGGGTTACGCGTATAGCACCAAAGTACGGTAGCCATGCCCAGCTCGTGCGCATATTCAAATGCTTTAGCCACTTCTACTATCTGGCGCTTGCTCTCTTCGCTGCCAAAGTAAATAGTAGCACCTACAGCCGCTGCACCCATATTCCATGCATCGCGGATGGTACCAAACATAATTTGGTCGTAAGTATTAGGGTGGCTGATAAATTCGTTATGGTTAACCTTAACTATAAAAGGAATTTTGTGCGCGTATTTGCGGGCCACAATGCCCAATACACCGTAAGTAGTAGCTACAGCATTGCAACCGCCCTCTACCGCCAGCTTAATAATATTCTCAGGGTCGAACATAGGCACGTTAGGTGCAAACGATGCGCCTGCGCTGTGCTCTATACCCTGGTCTACCGGAAGAATAGAAACGTAGCCCGTACCGCCCAAACGACCGCTATCGGCTATTAAAGCCAGGTTACGCAGGGTTTGTATGTTGCGGTTAGAATCTTTCCAAATAGTATCAATAAATTTCTTATTGGGCAGGTGCAGGGAATCTTTCGAAATGGTTTTCGATTGGTGGTCAAGCAGGTAGTTAGCCTTTTCATCGCCTATGAGCTTCGCAATGTCGTCTCTTTTCATGTGTTTATTTGAAATTTTGAGTAGCGAATGTAAAAAAAGGAGGGAAATATGGGTTACTTACCCAAAAACCTGTTTAACTCACCCAAAAACTCCTGTGGCTTTTCGGCATGTACCCAGTGGCCGGCACCTTTTATTTCGGCTAATTCATTGTTGGGAAACAGGTGCTCAATAGTAGAGTAGTTGTCGCCGGTGATGTACGAAGAGCGTTCGCCTTTTATAAACAGTGTTGGCCCATTGAAAGGTGTTAGATACGTAACGCCACTTGATATCTCGGTATATGCTTTGTGCAATGCCTCTAAATTGAATTTCCATTCAAAAGCATTCTCCTCACCACGATGTAGCCCCTTCATTAAAAACTGCACGGTGGTTTCATCGTTATCCAGTTTGTAGCGTAGCACTTCTTCTACTTCTTCGCGGGTTTTGGCATTTGCAATATCAGCTGCGAACAAGGCATTGAAGACATTACTGTGGCGATCTTCGTAAGCTACAGGTGCTACATCTACTACCACGAGTTTATCAACCATTTCGGGGTGCTCCAGCGCAAACTTCATCACCATTTTACCGCCCATGCTATGGCCTATTAAGTGCGCCTTCGTTATATGTTGCTGCTGAAAGAATTCCAGTAAATCATTCGCTAACAAGTCATAACTAAACTCATCTGTATGCGGCGATTTACCGTGGTTGCGCTGGTCTATAATGTAAACGGCGAAGGAAGTACCTGCCAGTTTTTTAGCAATGGTCTGCCAGTTATCTAATGAGCCCAATAGGCCATGTAAAATGATTACGGGAAAGCCCTCGCCGAATACTTTGTAGTTTAAAATCATGCAGGACAAAAATCGGGTTTCTGTCTCACTTTAAGGCTACTACGGACCAATTAAAATATGCAAAACTATTCGGGCATTACTTTAACTTAGCCATAGTAATTAAAACCCCACCAATGGACTCGTACGGAAACATACTGCTGGTTGCTATGCCCATATTTGTGCTTTTAATATTGGCCGAAATGACATGGGGCTGGTTTAAACACGGAGAACAACCGGTGGTAATGGATTCAGTATCCAGCCTTACATCTGGTATGACCAACATTCTAAAATCTACCCTGGGTCTTACTATTATTATAGTTACTTACGGATGGCTTGAATCGCATTTGCACCTGATGAAATGGAGCGCCGGCAGCGTTTGGCCTTACGTAATTGTTTTTGTGTTTTTCGATTTTACCGGCTACTGGACCCATCGGTTGAACCACAAAGTGAATTTTTTTTGGGGCCACCATGTGGTGCATCACAGCAGCGAAGAGTTTAACCTGCCGTGCGCCTTAAGGCAAGAGATTGCTGTAATTACCAACGTGTACAGCATACTGTTAATACCTATGGCTTTATTAGGCATACCCGGCGAGGTGCTAGCCATTGTAGGCCCTATACATTTGTTTGCCCAATTTTGGTACCATACCCGCTACATTGGCAACATGGGTTGGTTGGAGTACATTATTGTAACACCCTCTCACCACCGCGTACACCACGCCATGAACGATCTTTACATGGATAAAAACTACGGGCAGATATTTATTATCTGGGACCGTATGTTTGGCACTTTTCAGGCCGAGCTGGCCACCGAGCCTTGTGTATATGGCATGCGCCGCCCCGCCCAAACCTGGAACCCCTACATTATTAACTTTAAGCACTGGTGGCACCTGGCGCAAGATGCATGGCACACCCAAAACACAAAAGATAAGCTGCGCCTTTGGTTTATGCCTACCGGTTGGCGCCCTGCCGATGTAGCCGAAAAGCGCCCCCTGTTTACAATTCAAAATATGGGCGACCTTAAAAAATATGCCCCCGATTACAGCAGCGCCTTCCGCACGTTTAGCCTGGTGCATTTAAGCGTAATCTTTTTACTGCTTTGCTTTTTGTTTTTCCGATTTGGCGAAATAAGCCAGCGTGAAGCTTTTATAAACGGAGTGTTTTTGCTGGTAGCCATTTTTGGCTTTACGGCACTAATGGATAAAAAGGGTTACGGCCTTTTAAGCACTCTACTGGTATCGGTGGCGGTAGTAGCCTTTTGCGCCCTGCGCGGAGATTGGTTTGGATTGAACAGCTTTTTGCCTATTGGCACTATACTGGTAGCTGCCTATTTTTTATTTACCGCTTTAGCTGCTGGTTGGTTTTATAAAAGGGAGTTGAGTGTAGGTTAATATATTGTCTGTTACTTTCAATTGCCTAAGACCCAAAGAGATTTTCAAGTATGGCGTTGACCGCATTCTGAGTTCGTGGCACTCGATCTTTTTGCAAATAATCGTTCACCGTTTGTGCTATAATGTTTGCAGCGGGCCTATCAATTAATTGGGGTGGGTGGTTTTTGAACCAAAGCGCTTGATTAGCTTTCCAGCCATTAATAGTGCAATATACAAGCGCATCTAAAGCTATTAAACTTAAGAGGCGACCAGAAGCCAACCATTTTTCGGCACGTTGCCAACTGAATTGCGATGCGGCAGCAAGAATACCCCAATTGTTGTGCATGTGTTGTACTCCAGGTATAACCTTTTCAATCCAACCAAGTGTTTTTTCGTGTTCGAAGTAAAATAAAGCACTTAGGTTCTCGCGTAAATATTTCTCATCTCTGCTTTCAATCTCTTTAGTCAGCATCTCAAAAGCATCATCAAATTCAAGGCAGCTCACAATAGCTTCAGCTAAAATCAAAACCTCGTTGCTACGTTTATTGGCCCACTCATTTTTTATCCAGTCTTTAGCAATCGGGCCAATACAGCGTGCTACAATTTCATAGGCCTTGTAGTTAATTGCTCTGTTATAACTTACCTTTTGTGCAATAACTTGTAGTATCGCTTTTTTGTCAAATTGCTTAAGCGCTTCAATTATTTTGCTTTCGGTAAAGTATTGTACGCAAGCATAGTCAACAAGCAGAGGTAAGTTATTTTGAATATCCTTCAATAATGGAAATGGAAATTTTTCGGCATCTAAAATTTCTATTCCGGGTTGTTCTGCAACACCTGTAATATCGTCGTAAAAGTAATCGCCTAAGTAATAATGATGGCCGTGTATAGCAGCCAGATTAAAAAATTCTAATGGCCTTAGCGCTTTGTTAACTAATCTGTTTTGGCAAGGTGTGCATAAGCGAAACGGCTGCTGCCCTTCACCTGTAGGTTCTTCTACTTCAAACTCATTTGTTTGGCAACTCTCGCAACGCACTTGTTGAATAGTTTTGAAAGAAAATTTAGAATTGTTACGCCTCAAAGGTACCCCTTAGGAATTTAGGGGCTTACAGCATTTTCGTTCGCTTGGTTAAGAAGGGAAGTAGTATCTGTTTAAAATCCTGGTTAATGTCTGCTTCAACCAAATCTATTCTAAACTGTGCGCAGCGCAATTTGAGATTGGTTTCAAACTTCTGCATCTGCTCTACATAAAAATCCTTTACCTCGTTGGCGTGCAACTTTACTTTTTCGCCGCTCTCCATATCTATAAACTGGTAAGGCCGGTTCTCAAATTTAAAGTCCAGTTCTTTGTTCTTGTCAACCACATGAAAAAGGATAACCTCGTGCTTGTTGTATTTTAAGTGTTGCAGTGCAGAGAACATTTCCTCCTGATCTTCGCTGCCCATTTGCGAAAACATATCGCTGAAGATGATAATCATACTGCGCTTGTGCACGGTCTCTGCTATTTCGTTCAGGCACTTGGCAGCATTGGTTTTTATGTTCAGGGGCTTTTCGCTCAATAGCTTTTCTAACTCGGCAAAGAGCAATTGATGATGCTTAGTGCTGCTACGCGCACCTGAATTGAATTTAACCTCATCGGTAAATATGCTTAGCCCCGCTGCATCGCGCTGGCGCTTAAGCAGGTTAACCAGCGCCGCTGCTGAGAGGATAGAAAACTTCAGTTTGTTCATGTCTGCATCCTGCGGAAAATACATAGATGAGCTGGCATCAATCACAATCTGGCAGCGCAGGTTGGTTTCTTCTTCATAGCGCTTTACAAACATTTTACCGGTGCGGGCCAATACCTTCCAGTCAAGGTGCTTGGTGCTTTCGCCGGGGTTATACAACCTGTGCTCGGCAAATTCTACCGAAAAGCCATGGAAGGGTGATTTATGCAGGCCGATAATAAAGCCCTCTACCACTTGCTTGGCCAGTAGTTCAAGGTTCTCTATTTCGGGAAAGTGATTTTGCTCTAACAATTGGATTGATTGATGTTTGACAGCTAAAATAAAAAAGCGTCCCTCAAAAATGCGGGACGCTTCTCTTATTTATACTTCTTTTAGTAATTACGATAAGTGCTTGTTCAACATAGCTACAAGGCTCGCCTTAGGCACTGCACCTACCTGCTTGTCAACCACCTGTCCGTTTTTAATAAAAAGGATAGTAGGTATATTGCGAATGCCGTATTTCATAGCTGTTTCAGGGTTGCTGTCAACATCTACTTTACCAATTATCGCCTTGCCTTCGTATTCTTTTGATATCTCTTCAATCATAGGGCCTATAGCCTTGCATGGTCCGCACCATTCTGCCCAAAAGTCTACTAAGGTTACTTTACCGCTATCAAGTACGGTTTCTTTAAAATTGCTGTCTGTTAGTTGCGTTGCCATTGTCTTTTAATTTTGGTTTTAAATTTATTCGTATTCGTTTTAATCGGACTACAAATGTAGTTTCCTGTATGTCAATTTGTGAGCCAGTAATCCCAATTGTTTTCAACAGTTTAGTTATTCAGACATTTTTCGAGCACTTCGGCTATTTTGGCGTCTTCGGGCTTTTTCCATGGATTAAACCACTCCACAAACCTGCCATTTCTGTCAACTATATACTTATGAAAGTTCCATATCGGGTAAACCTTCAACCCCATCACATTTGTTTGGGCAGCTAAATGCTTATAAAGGGGTTGTGCCTTGGTACCCTTCACATGATTTTTAGCAAATATTTTGAATTGCACCCCATAGTTGATACTACAAAAGTCCTGAATTTTAGCTCCTTCCTTAGGCTCCTGCATAAAATCGTTGGATGGGAAAGCCAGTATTTCGAGCCCCTTTTTGTGATACTTTTCGTAAAGCGCCTCCAGCCCTTCCAGTTGTGGTGTAAGGCCACATTTACTGGCTATATTCACTATTAACAGTACCTTGCCTTTGTAATCAGAAAGCTTAACGGGTTTGCCGTTCAGGGTTTTTACCTCTATATCGTAAATTGTATTTGCCATGCGTAACTAACAGACGAAAGAACAGAAAGTTTATTTGATGGGGTTAAAACAGGAGCGCCACTTTTTGAAAAAGTGGCGCTCCTTTAAAATTCTGTATTGAAATTACTTTTTACCCGTAGTTTTTTCCTGGATGTTCTCGAAGGTAACCAGCGGATTCTCTACGCTTTGGGTGTTGGTCATCCAATCGGGAATGTTGCCGCCGGGGTTGCTGGCATATTCGTTTATAATTTCGGTGCCGCCATTTTTTGGAGTTAATTTCCACACGGCTTGTATCTGTTGAATGCGCACTACATCCGACTCTTCGCGGGTGTATTTAGGCTCTGATGTCTGATAAATAGTGATGGCTCCGGTTTTGGCATCGCGCACGGTTTTTATTCGCAGAATACAATCGCGGTCTTTAACCGGCCACGGAGCATTGAAGTGAAGCTGCACTATCATTTCGTTTTCGCTCAATTTAGCCAACACGCGCGATTTGCTGCAGCGCGGGTACCAGGTGTTGTAATTGCTGAAATCGGTAAGGAAATTATAAATGGTTTGGGGAGAACCCGACACAACCATTACGGCTTTAGAATCCCTTAAATTTCCCCACTTGCTCTTCTTTGTAAAAACTTTGATGCCCTTTTTCTCGCGCTCATATACCCACTCATCTACCTGCTGCTGTTTTTTAAACGATGCGAGCGAAATAAACGCTAAAAAAACAATCATTATCCGCGTAAAAGTCCTCATGTTTTGCAAATTTAATAGCATTAACCAACAAATGCGCCAATTGTTGCGAAAAGTTCGACATTTTTTTTCACAAAAAGTTTAATACACTAAATAAGCAAAGCCGTTGGTTTTTAAACCAGCGGCTTTTGTTCTTTTTTAAGCGCTGAATAAAGTCAGCGGCAATTGATAAGCGGAATGAATACATCTGCTTTATGCCGGATTAAAATCCGGATAGAGAAGATGCAGGTGTATTTTAGTGGATGCCCTTAGCGCTTAACCAGCGTTCTGTTTCCAGGGCGGCCATGCAGCCCGTGCCGGCGGCAGTTACCGCCTGGCGGTAGTTTTTATCCTGCAAATCGCCGCAGGCAAATACTCCCTCTACATTGGTTTTAGTAGTGCCCGGTGTAGTTATTACGTAGCCTTCGCCATCGGTAGTAATGTACTCGGCAAATACATCGGAGTTTGGTTTGTGGCCTATGGCTACAAAGAAACCGGTAACAGGTATTTCTATCTTCTCTCCGGTTTTGTTATTGTGCAGGCGTACAGCCTCTACAGCGTTTTCGCCAAGTACTTCATCGGTTTCGCTATTCCAATAAACTTTTATATT
>DATGXP010000391.1:0-8505 GCA_035298845.1 Chitinophagales bacterium | reverse complement strand
TTTTTTCATGGTAATTATTTGTTGCGGTTATTCGCCCAGTTTAACAAAGCGCTTGCTGAATATATTTTCTTGCTGCTGTACGGTAATAAAATAAATGCCTGGAGGCAATAAGGATACATCTATTGGCGATTTACCCGCTGGCAGGGAGTTAATGCTAATAAGGGTATTGCCCATTGCACCGGTTATAGTTACACCGGCAAGTGCGCTTTCTGTTTCTACCACCAGGGTATTTACTACAGGATTGGGGTATAACTTAATTGCATCGTTTTCATTTTCGCTTATGCCGGTTGGTGTGTCATCGTCTATTATGGTAAGTGTATAGGCTATTACACCCTTATACACCCCGCTGTCTTCGTTAAACAGGTTAAAATTTATCTGTTCATTCGGCTCTACCAGCGCATCGTTTATAATAGTTACCCATACACTTTGTGTGTCGCGCGTATTGGGCATAAAGTATATGGTAGTATCGTTAAATCTGAAATCTACGTTGCGCGTAGCATTGCCGGGTGCCAGCGAAACCCGCACAGTAGTAGTGTCGTCTATTGTTCCCGATAAGGTTAGTTTAACCTGCACCAGTGCGGTGTCTTCTACATAGCTAAATCCTGCGCCGTTGAATGAAACGGTCAGCACATCATTGTCAGTAATATGTATCCTGCGTGTGGAGTCGGCAATGAATTTTCCGTTACCGGTCATGTTGGTAAGGTACAGCACTGCTGTCTCTGTCAACTCAAGCAATTCATCTTCCAGCACGGTTACATACAGGGTGTCGTACCATATACCGGTGTTGTGTGTATACGTAGGTACATCCACCGTGTAGTCTGCCTGGTAGGTAGCGCTAGACGCGTTATTGTCGTGCCCCACCACAAAGCTAATAGAGTTACTCGTGGGGTTGATTGTTTCTACAATCACCGGTACTAACGAGCCTACGCTTTCCGGCACTGTGGTGTCCGCTTCTATGAACCTTACCGTAGCCACAGGTGGCACACTTCCGCAGGGGTATATGTGGTGTGCCCCCAGCGAATCTTTAACATCAGTTCCTAAATACGACCAGGTATGTATGCCATTGCTCCAGTAAAAATCTCCGCGGTAAACATCTTTCTTACGGTAGTAATTGTTGAACCATGTTGAACCATAATCCATAGGGAAACCTAATCCGGGATTAACACCGCGCTCCCCAAATACATCAATAGTATCGGTAAAGTGCAAAAGTATAATGGCATCGTTACCATTCCAGTTAAACAAATGAGATAATGTATCGGCATGTACAACAATGTCCGGCCTTGAGCCTGTTTTGGCAAACACGTATACATCATTGGGCGCAAGCATGCCATCAAAACCCATTATTCTGGTACTGTCCCCACCGTTATAAGAAATTATAACCCGGTACTCGCTCATATCTATACTCTGTTCAGTAGGGTTAAAAATTTCCATGGCCTTGTCATCTGCATCGCCATGCTCATACTCACTAAAAAATAAATCGGCGCAGTTGGTAAGTATCACCGAATCGTTGTTTAAAATCTGCAACAAAAACGTATCAGTGGTTAATGTTGCTCCGTTGGTGGCATTGGTGAGTTTTACCCGCACCATTTCGGTGGGTTCGTACAGCACATCGTCAATAATTGTCAGGGGCACAAACACGGTACCAAAACTATCTGGCAGCCATGTAATGGTAGTGTCATTAAAGGTATAATCTGCAGGCTGTTGAGCAGTAGTACCCATCGCCTCTATTTGTACAGTAACACTGGTAGGGTTAGCATTCGGGTTATATAACCTAACCTGCATATTCACCTGGCCTATGTTTTCATATTGCACCAGCGTGGGCGATACAAAACCTACTGTAAGGCCATCATTATCGGTAATAGTTACAGCGTGTTGTGCATTGGCGCCGATTGTGGCGTTATTGGTGGGGTTGGCCAGTGCAAAAGTAAATGTTTCATTACCTTCAACTAACACATCATCGGTCACATTTACAGTAATAATCTGCACCAGGGGCGAGTTAGCCGGAAATGTAACCAGAATAGGAGCGTAGGTGTAATCTACACCTGAGGTAGCCGTGCCACCGCCCAGCACTGTAATATCTACGCTGGTAGGATTCGCATCGGGGTTGGCAATAGATACTGCAATGCCAAACGATACCACACCTTCATTATGGGTAGAAGAGGTAACAACAAAATCAACCGTAGGGGCAGCCTTTGCCGATAACGTTAGAAGTAAACAAACCAATGACAAAAACTTCTTCATCTAGTTATAATTTTAGAGAATGCCAAATGTCGCAAAATATGTGCAAACCAAACAATCGTTTTTCTCGTAGGTCTTTAACAATGGTTTATAACATTTTATTGATTATTCCTCTAACAGTGGAATGATTTTATCTATTATAGCTTTCGAATAAAGCGATATGGCCGATAACGAAAATATCTGGAGTTACGAATTTGAAAAGGAAAAGGGGATAAGCGCCGGCAGGTTGCTGCTTTCTGAACCTTTTATGTTTGACGAAAATTTTAGACGAACCGTTGTTTTGGTGTGCGAACATACCGAAGATAATGGCACTGTTGGGCTCATTTTAAACAAGCCCATTAACCTGCGCCTGAATGATGTCGTAGAAGGTTTCCCCCCGTTTCAGGGCAAAATATTTTTAGGTGGCCCGGTGGGTACCGATACCATGCAATTTCTGCATTCTTTGGGCAATAAGATTGAAAACAGCCTTAAATTGGCCGATAACCTTTATTGGGGCGGCAATTTTGAGCAACTAAAGGAGATGATGGCCAATGGTAGTATTTCACCCGACGAGGTACGCTTTTTTCTTGGCTACAGTGGTTGGTCGCCGGGTCAGTTAGATGAAGAGTTGAAAGACAATGCCTGGATAGTAACACAAGCTACCACCCAGCATATATTCAGCACTCCTTACGATTCGCTTTGGAAAAATACGATGAGGGAAATGGGAGGTATTTACAACACCATGGCAGGCTACCCCGAAAACCCCACACTTAATTAATGTCAATCTACTTTTGCCATCTATCCCGCCGCATAAAGGTTTTAGCACTTGCGCTTTTTCTTTTTCCTCTGTTTTCGTTGGCTAACGGTATAGTGCTTTCCGATTCTGCCCGTGTATCTTTACTAACCGTGGCTCCCGGCAGCGAATTATACTCGGCTTTTGGGCATACGGGCATCAGGGTTACCGATTACAAGAATAAGTTTGATGTGGTGTTTAATTACGGCACTTTCGATTTTGCCCAGCCCGGCTTTTACACCAACTTTGTAAAAGGCAAAATGCGGTATATGATTGCCTACGAGAGGTTCGATGATTTTTTGAACTCTTATTACTATGAAAAGCGCAGTGTTACCGAGCAGCAACTCAGGCTTTCAGCTGCCGAGATGCAAAGCGTATTCGCATTTTTATACAACAACGCCAAACCCGAAAACAGGGAATACTACTACGATTTCTTTTGGGATAACTGTTCTACACGCCCGCGCGATGTGTTTGAAAAAACCTTAGGTAACCGCCTGAAGTACCATACCGATAGTGGCGGATTTGAGGTGAACAAAACCATGCACGATATGTTGCGGGTATATGTGCACGACCGTCCCTGGGTAGATTTCGGGTTCGATTTAATACTAGGTTTACCGTGCGAGGTAATTGCTACCCCGCGCCACCAAACTTTTTTGCCCGAGTACCTTTTAAAGTATGCCGATTGCGCTACGGTAGATGGGCAGCCTTTTGTTACAAAAAAAGAGGTGTTGGTTCAGTTTCCACGCGCCACTGGCGATGCAGGTTTTACACCCATGCAACTTTGTCAGCTATTGGCGCTTATAGGGTTAATGTTGGCTTTTGCCGAGCGCTTAAAGCACACTCATTACTATGGCTACGATTTTAGTGTATTCTTTATTGCTGGCTTGTTGGGTACAATTTTTCTGTTGCTCGGTATTTTTACCTCGCACTACTCACTGCCTAAAAACATGAATATGTTGTGGCTGATACCCACACACCTGGTAGTCTCTTTCGTCCTGCTTAAAAAGCAAAAGCCTGTTTGGCTCAAATATTATTTTGTGGCCACGTTTGTTTTAATGCTTGCAATACTCGTGGGTTGGGCCTGGATGCCTCAGCCATACAGCCCGGCAGCCAGGTGGCTTATAGTTTTGTTGGGCTTCCGCGCTATATCTATTGCCGCACATTTGCATACAGCCCATAAACAAACCCCATGAAAGAGAATCATATCATTATAAACAAAACAGCGCGGTTTTACACACTGGGCGAACTAAGTGACAAAACAACGCATATTTATATTGTATTGCATGGCTGGGGTATGAATGCCAAAGACTTTCTTGCATCGTTGCAGCCTTTGCAAACTGGGCAGGCTTTTTATGTGGCACCGGAAGCACTTAATCGCTTCTATCTTAAAAATAATGGCGGCCAGGTAGGTGCCACGTGGATGACAAAAGAAGACCGCTTGAATGAAATAAAGGACTACATACAGTACCTGGATGACGTGTACGATCTTTTCGATTTTGATAAATATACACACGCACACATTACGGCACTTGGTTTCTCGCAGGGTGCATCTACTGTTACACGATGGGTAAATGCTGGCAATAAGCGTATAGATACGCTCGTGGTATATGCAGGCGAGGTAGCCCCCGAACTACTGCCTTTGAGTGAGGGCTCCGGTTTAAAAGCAACAAAAAATATTTTCATCTGCGGCACGCACGATGAATTTTTTACACCACCGGTAGTTGCCGAAATGCGTGTTAAGTATGCCGACATGAATTTTACAGAATACGAATTTAAAGGCCGGCATGTAATAGATATAGACGTGCTTAAAACAGCGCTGGCACATTAGTATGACTTAGTTTTCTTCATCGGGCATCACCTGCTTTTCAAATTCAAACATACTGCCCTGGTAGGCTTCTGTACCCGGCATTAGTTGTATCATACCATTAGAGTTGCGCACAGCGGCCAGCAACTCACGTTCTGACCTAAACTGCACAGGCGATTCGCCTCTGTTAACTTTAATGATTACTTCTTTCCAAACCACTTCTTTGCTGGGGTACGGGCTAATTTTGTTTACTATGCTTGCAAGAGGGGCTCCATTACCTGCAACCAGGCCATTATCGTAAATGTAGATGTTACCCGCGTTGGGAGATAGGGCTATTAATTCTGAAGCCGCAGGGCCGCTATACCTTCTATACCGGATATTATACTGCTTTTTGTCAATGTATACTTTCATTATATCCAAATGAAGTAGTGGTCTGGTAGCATCTTGCGCAGCAATCGATTTTTTCTGATTTTGAAACACCGGCCCTTTACTGGCATTTAATTCTTCTATCTCGGCTTTGCCGCAAGATTGCATTGCCCCGAACAGGGTTGCTATTAGTATTGTATTCAGTATTGCTTTCATGGCTGTACTTTTTGATTATACAGGCATTAGCACAAATTGTATGTCAATTGTAGTTAATTTCTTACTAGCAGACTATTACCGTGATTTATAGCAGCTATATAAGCATCAGCTACATTTAGGGGTAATTAAGTGTAGAAACACCTCCCCGCACTTTTTCTTTTCGGGATATTACTGCATCGTTACTTTGCCTTCTTTGGCAAGTAGCTTAAAGCGCACTTTACTGTTTACTTTTTCGCCAAGGTATATAGCGGGTGTAAACACTGTTTCGCGCATTGCATTTACAAGCGTTATATATTGTTTTAGTATTTCAAAATCATCTATTGTAAACGTGCGGGGCTCAAAAGCAAAATTGTAGTTGCCTGCTTTGCCTTCACAGTTTATCTCGGCACTTATGTCGCAATAAAAGTGGCTACCGGCTGGTATGTTTACTGCGGTCGATACCTGCTCCATAAACTTTTGCTTAAAGTCAGAATACTTTTCGGGTGTTTTGCTGAAAAAGCGAAGGTCCTCTTTGCCATCTTTCAGGCACATATCCAGGGCAGGCGTGGTTTCTATCAGGCTGTCTACCACATCAAAGTCTACTGCAGCAGTATTGTTTTGCTGGCAAAAAGAGAAACTGTAAAAAAACAGTGCGCATATGGTGCTTAATAGTTTCATATTTCAATATACGTATTTGTTGCCATTGCAGTTTACATGCAGTATTTAGAAGTTTATTAAAAAAAGAAAGCCGCCCAAAAGGGCGGCTTTCAATTGTATGCTATGCTTACTTATTACTTGCTGATAGTAAGTTGTTTTACCACATTGAATTTAGCACCCGAAACGCGGATAGCATAAATACCTGCAGGTATTGAGCTTACATTTAGCACTTGGTTAAGTTGGTTTGTTTTGCCTGTATTTTCAGTCAACACCACTTTACCGGTCAGGTCCATCAACTCTATCTTGGTATCAGTAGTTTCGGTGAAAGAAACCTGAACATTTACCATAGTAGAAGCCGGGTTAGGGAACACGCTGAACTTGTTAACCAGTTCAATGTTATTAATGCCTACAAGGTTAGCCACAGTATAAGTGCCGCTGGCTGTGCAACCATTCTGGTCGGTTACAGTTACTGTATAAGCACCTGGAGCTACGTTTGTAAGGTCTGCGCTTGTAGCGCCATTGCTCCATACATAAAGATAAGTTCCTGTTCCGCCGGTCGCAGTAGTATTTACACCACCGTTGTTTCCACCTGTGTTAGGTGTAGTAGTAGCAGTTACAGCTACAGCAGCCGATGGGCCAGATACAGTTGCAGCTACGCTGAAAGAGCAACCTGCGTTATCGGTTACAGTAAGTGTGTAAGTGTTTGGCGCCAGGCCGCTGATATCAACTGTAGTTTGCGCGGTGTTGCTCCATGCATAAGTAAGTGGTGCAGTACCACCGGTTACGGTAGCATCTACACTTCCATTGTTAAGCCCAAAGCAGGTTACATTGGTAGCTGTAGCACTAGCTTGTGGGCCATTTGGTGTAGTTACCGCAGCTGATGCGTTAGCCGTGCAACCTTTGCTATCTGTTACAGTTACACTAAAGTTGCCTGCACCTAAAGCGGTAGCAGTAGCAGTAGTTTGTCCGTTGCTCCATAAGTAGGTATAGTTAGAACCACCTGTCGCAGTAACGGTAGCAGTACCTGTAGCACCACCAAAACAGTTTACATTGGTAGAAGTTGCAGAAGCTGTAATAGTTACTGAAGTACCGCAAGATCCTGCGATAAAATCTGCAGTTTGGTTAGGGTCAACTGCAGGGCAGGTTCCGCCGTTGCCAATTACGCGTAAGAAATTTTTAGGGAAACCAGATAGGTTGTATTGAGTGGCAAGGTCAGAAAGCTCGCCGGTTAAGATACCGTTGATGCTAACGTTTACTTTCATCCAGTATTGACCGCAGGCCGCGCTGGTAGTGCCGGTTACAATAAAGCAGCCGGTTTCGCCACCTGCGTAGGTTGCAGGGTTCTTACTGAAAGTAGCTGTCAATCCTGTAGGTAAGTTAGTTATGCCGCTAAAGCTAACCGATGAAATTGGAATACCGCTTGCAGAAGCTGGTACTACAAAAGTATATGTCTGAGAGAATGCAACCCCTTGCTGAACACAAGGAACATTGCTTGATACTGGGCCTAAACCCGACGTAGTACCTGCATCTGGTGTGCACACGTTACCAGCAGCCAAAGTAGTAAAGGTTAAGTCGCTACCGTTAGCTGTACCTCCACCGTTTACGCCTTTAACGCGGAAGTGGTATAGTGTATTAGCAACCAGGCCTGATATATTGGCGGAAACGTTAGTAGTCGTGCTACCTGTTACAGTGCTTGGTGTAGCAGTTGCTGTTTGTCCGTAGGCAGTGGTAGTTCCGTATTCAAAAGTTACTGCCGTAGAGTTGCCATTTGCATTAACCGTACCGTTAAGCGTGGCTGTAGTAGAAGCAACGTTGGTGGCCGGTGTCGTAACCACTGTAGCCAGCGGGGTAGATACTCCGGTAGAGCAAATAGTTATGATAGGAAGAAACTCCCAGTTTTGAGTGTATAGGAAGCTACAATTGGCCGGAACGCCGGCTATGTTATACGCAAAACCGCTGTTTTGCGCAGTTACAGTACCCGTTTGGCCAATAGAACCCCATGATGAGCTACCCACAAAAGGTGATGGGTAAGCAGGAGATGCAAAATTTTGTCCCTGGAAAGTGATAGTGCCGCATGAATCAGCATATGTGTAGGAAAGGAAACAGTGAGATGAAGTATCTTTACCGCGATAATCCATACGTACGGCAAAACCCTGGCCTAAAGAAAATTGCTGGTTTATACCTATTTGAGAGTATCCTATATAGCCCTGGCCATTAAAAAACTGACGTAATCCGTTGTAGCCGGAGAATACAATGGTCTTGATAGGCAACGCCGAAACTGTTGTTCCGGTAATGCCATATATTCTGAAAACAAGGCTATCATTCGTCATTTTACCATTGGCAGCAACCGTATCGCCCCAAATAGCCGCGAACAGGCCCAATGAATCCAACGATATGGTTTTGTCTGCACGCGGCACACCCACCACGGTGCTTGTACCAAGATCAGCAAACACTAACGAATCGAACCGGGTAG
>DATGXP010000390.1:0-3291 GCA_035298845.1 Chitinophagales bacterium | reverse complement strand
AACTCTTTCAGGTTTTCGTTAAATTTTTGATTAGTAGGTGGTAGCTCCAGATTGAATCCGTTCCGCTGGAGTATTGAAAATGCTAGTTGAGATAGCGGTATTACAACTCTTACACCGGTTTTTTGCGTTTTCACCAGGTCGAGGTTGTAACCTCCCTCAACCTCTTTGATGGAGTCCCTATTAAGTTTTGCGTAATCTGAATAACGGGGGCTGGTTTCGCAGGCCAGCACAAAATAATCGCGGGTTAAAGCTAAACGGGGCCTTTTAGCCAAATCCAGCCCGTTTAAGGCCAAAACTTCGTCTTCGGTTAACGCTACTATATCTGACTCTTCTGTGAGTATTTTGAACTCTGTATGCTTGTAATAATCGTACTTGTTCCATCCAAGTGATTTTGCATAGTTCAGGAAGGTCTTTAATGTCTTTACGCCACGACCGAAGGTGTTAATCTTGCTTTTCTTTGTTACCAAGAAATACTTCTTGAGTTTACCATAGAAGTTGAGGTCGATGTTAGAATAGTCCAGCGCGCATCCTTCCTGTTCGGACATGGCTTTGAGGTGCATTAAACCAACCTTCATGTTCTTTACCGTAGATACCGATGCACCCTTGTTTTCAAGGTATTCAATAAAAACTCCAAAATCTTTGACAAAGTCCCTTTCCTCTGTAAACGTAATGGTATCTTGTAGTAAACGTTTTTTGAACAAGTCGGATTGGGGGAATTTCTTCGTCTCTTCAAACTGGTCGTAAAGTTTCTGAGCTTTTAATTGGAAGCTAGTAAGAGTGGAGTTAATCAAACTAGCGTTTGCAACATTGGAATCTACCCTCCCCTTACGGAATTTCTTCACGGGGCACGTTTTACCAGTTGCAAATTTGAATTGCCTCCGTATTGCACCTGTATTACTGAGGAACGAGTATGTAATACGTCCGATTATAGCAAGTTCTTTTGCATCGGCATATCGCGTGCTCTTGTTTAGGTGGAAGGATACTGTCAAACTCATGTTAGGACGGACTTTAGGACGGACGAAAAAAGTTAATCTTATAGATGTAAACTTAATCAACCTTTTCTAAAGTTTATACTTTCCCTCTATGAAAACGTGAAATGTGAACAAATCGAAATTCACTAAATCCAAACCGTTCGACTCCCTTCAGGTGCACTTAAAAACAAAAAGGGTTACATTTCTGTAACCCTTTTTGTTTTCCCTAGACTTCAAAATCGACTATCCACCTTACAATAAAGATGTTTTCGCTTCAAATGTTTAGTTTTTCTCTCCCTCCTGCTTCTTCATTATTTCTTTAAGCAGTTCCATGCCCAACAATCCGCTGATGGGGCCGTTGGCACCACCATCGCCGTTGATAAGCACATCGGGTATTACCTTAATTTTGCTTACACCTATGGCTTCGGTTACCTTTAGCTTGGTGAAGTTATCGCCACCCATGGCCGTTACCGAAAGCTTATAAGCCTCGGCGTTGGATTTACCAATGGCCAGGATTTTCTCGGCTTCGGCATTACCGGTCTTGGCAATCTTCTCAGCTTCGGCGTTGGCCATCAACTTTACCTTTTCGCTATCGGCACTTGCTATCAGCTTGGTCTTCTCCGCTTCGGCACTTGCCAGAATCTTGATACGGTCGCTCTCGGCGTTAGACTGCAGACGAACCGAGTTAGCATCACCGGTAGCTTTTTCTACGGTAGCATCGGCTATGCGCTTGGCAATCTGCACACCCTGGTCGGCCTTTACAATATCCTTTTGTATCTCGGCAATAGCGGTTTCTTTCTCCAGCGCCTGGCGTGTTTCCTGCGCCTTCTTCTGGGTTTCATAAGTCACCTTTTGCTCTTCGGCTATCTTACGGTCGGTAAGAGTTTTCATCAGGCTTTCGGGTGGCACAATGTCACCTATCAGGGTATCTACCCCATGCACGTTGTATTGCTCCAGCACGGTACCAATATGCTCGCGGGCAGCTTCCTGCCTTTGCTTACGCGAACCGAGGAAGGAGATTACATCGCTATCCTGCGCACTGTTGCGGAAGTAGTTACCGATGGTAGGCTCCAGCACCTGGCTAACCAGGTTGTTCATGTTACCGAACCTTGCGATTACCTTTGGCGCCTCGGTGGCAGGTATGTGAATAATCTGCGACACATCGAGGTTGAAAGGGAAACCGTCTTTACTACGCACGGTAATAGTAGAGAGGTTCTTATCCAACTGGTGGCTCTCGCTGCGGGCGCTTGCCCAGTTAAGCACCAGGTTGGTGGTTGGTACTACCTCTGATCGCATAACGAACGGGTTAAGCGGGTATTTGCCGGGGCCCATAGGCTCGGCCCAAACACCTTTTTTACCTTTCTCTACAATGTTACCGTGTTTAAACTCGGCACCGCTAAGGTCTTTGCCATCCTCACCCACATAGCTGATAATAACACCTACGTGGCCAATGGGTATCTCGGTCATCTTCACCTCTTCTACCTTTACAAACCAGGGGTTAAGGTTGTAGCTACCAGCCAGTATTACCTGCTGCTGCAAACCTTTGTTACCACCTGCCTCGAGGAAAGCATCTACATCCTGGAAGTTGGTGTGGCCCTCTACAGGTTTACCGGCAATCTGCCCGGGGTCTATACTCTGCCCATCGAGCGTAGTAAGGATACCCACCATGTTTTCGTGTATGGCGGTCATCTCACTGATAATAACCTCGAACAAGAAGGTATTGATACGATAGGTACCGGCAGTAAGCACGGCAGTCTGGCGGCCTTTACGTCCGCCATTGTTCATAAACAATTCGGCATTTTGAAAAGAGTCGCAATCTACCTTGCGGGCAAGCACACGGCCTGTTTCCAGTTCTTTACCGTCGCGAGCCAATAGCAAACCGATTTTACCGTTGGGTATTACGATATAGGGCTGCAGGGTAATTTCGTATTGCCACACCCAGTACCAGAAATAGATACCGGCAGCCAGGGTCTGCGCCTGGAAACCCGCTTCGCCACGGGTGGCAATAATACGGCCCTCGGGTAATTGCTTGTGCTCGCCCATCAACACGAACTTTTTGGTTACGAGGCCGATTTTGTCTTCAGGAATAATAACGATGCCAAACAGCCTAAAAACAGCGCGGTAAAAAATGGCAGATAAAATGATTAATACAATAGGTACAATAAAGTACAGTAGTGAACTTGCGTCCATATTAAATTAGTTTAATTAGTTATAAAATGTGGTGGTGTACGGATATGAAACTTTGCGGCGATGCCCAGCATGGCAATGCCCTTAAGTCAATTAAGTAGTTAGAAACTATACACTACAGTAAATTGTAATT
>DATGXP010000389.1:0-6064 GCA_035298845.1 Chitinophagales bacterium | reverse complement strand
AACTAAACTCAGCTAATGTTTGGTAAACGTTAGCGCCCTATCGAGGAACGATAGGGCGTTTTTTTGTTGGTAGCGGCAAAGGTTGCGTCCCTACAGGACGCTAGGTTTGTGTTTTATTTTCTCTACCCATATTATGTGCCTACGGCACATTCCCAATTATGCAGCAATGTTTATTTGTTATTTTGGTGCCGTTGGCACCCAATGTGGGTAGCATAGATTATCAAAGATAAACCTTCGTGCCGTAGGCACGGAACCTACCATAGTTAAGTGGCTTTAAATATTAAATTTACGATATGGATAAATACCTCTTTTTAAAAATGAAGAATTGGCACTTGTTTTTAATGTGGGTTGTTTTAGGCAAAATATCTAGTTACTCTATATGCTTAGGACTTATTGCATTAAGCACCTATCTTTTATGGATAATATCTATTGCTTATTATGGTGCCTTAAAGCTGAAAATTAATGAGGGCGTGTCCTGGCTTACTTTTAAATTAAGTATTATTTCAATGGGAGGGACTTTTGCCTTATTTTCCTTGCATGAAGTAATTGCTTTTCCGGCCTACAGAGTTATAGAATGGCCTGCGATAATTTTGTGTAACCTTTCATTTCTCTGGTTGTTAATTGTAACAGGCAAAGTTTATCATCGTCTTGTTGAGGGACAGGAACAAATGAATTTTTTTACCTACATAAAATATATTTCACTTTTTGTTGTTTTCATAATTGGCGTTTGGTTCATACAGCCAAAAATTAATGAAATTGATTTTAAATCGTCTTAATTCTGTTCTTACTACAGCTAAAGCAAAAGCCACCCTATTGGATGGCTTTTGTGTTATTTCTAATCTTGTGTATTCTCTGTGTTTCTTCTCGTACTCTGTGCCTCCGTGGCAAGTGCTGTTTAATCATTCAGCTTTAGCACAGCAATAAAGGCCTCTTGCGGCACCTCTACCTTACCAAACTGGCGCATCTTCTTTTTACCTTTCTTCTGCTTCTCCAGTAGTTTACGCTTACGGCTAATATCACCACCATAACACTTAGCGGTCACATCTTTACGGATGGCCGAGATACTTTCGCGGGCTATAATCTTGGCACCAATAGCAGCCTGTATAGGTATCATAAACTGCTGGCGTGGTATAATCTCTTTTAGTTTCTCACACATTTTACGGCCGAAGTCTTCGGCTTTGCTGCGGTGTATCATGGCAGAGAAAGCATCTACTATTTCGCTGTTCAATAGTATATCCAGTTTTACCAGGTCGCCCGGGCGGTAATCTATAGGGTGGTAATCAAAAGAAGCATATCCGCGCGATATAGATTTTAATCTGTCGTAAAAATCAAACACGATTTCAGCCAGCGGCATTTCAAAATGTAATTCTACACGATCTTCGGTCAGGTAGCTCTGGTTCATTAATATACCTCGCTTATCCATGCACAGGGTCATAATAGCACCAATATATTCCGGCTTGGTAATCACCTGCGCCTTAATATATGGCTCTTCTATCCGGTCTATGCGTGTTACATCCGGCATATCGGCCGGATTGTGTATGGTCAACTGCTCACCGTTGTTTAGGTACGCCTCGTAGCTTACCTGCGGCACAGTGGTAAGTATGGTCATGTCATACTCGCGTTCCAGGCGCTCCTGCACAATCTCAAGGTGTAGCAAGCCTAAGAAACCACAACGGAAACCAAAGCCCAGGGCTATAGATGTTTCGGGTTCAAAAACCAGCGAAGCATCATTCAACTGCAACTTCTCCAACGAGTCGCGCAGGTCGCTGTAATCATCGTTATCCATGGGGTAAATACCCGCAAATACCATAGGCTTCACATCTTCAAAGCCATGTATACCTTCAGCGCAAGGGTTATTTAGTTGGGTGATAGTATCGCCCACCTTAATTTCCTTGGCATTTTTTACACCTGTAATAATATAACCCACATCACCGGTCTTTACAGTATCGTGCGGCTCCAGGTCCATACGCAGACAGCCAACCTCATCCGCTATATAACTTACACCGGTGTTTACAAATTTCACTTTATCGCCCTTGCGCACCATGCCATCTATTACACGGTAGTATGCTATAATTCCACGGAATGAGTTAAACATCGAATCAAAAATCAGGGCGCGCAACGGTGCATCGGGGTTGCCCTTAGGCGACGGTATGCGGTCTATAATCGCATCAAATATTTTTTCTACACCCAGCCCGGTTCTGCCGCTGGCGTGTATTATTTCTTCGCGCTTGCAACCCACCAGGTTCATCATCTGGTCTTCTACCAGTTCGGGGTTAGCGCCCGGCATATCTATTTTGTTTACAATAGGTATAATGGTAAGGCCCTGCTCAATAGCCAGGTAAAGGTTAGATATAGTTTGTGCCTGTATACCCTGGCTTGCGTCTACCAATAGCAAGGCACCTTCGCAGGCGGCCAGCGAGCGGCTTACCTCATAGCTAAAATCCACGTGGCCGGGTGTATCTATCAGGTTAAGCACATATTTTTCGCCTTTGTGTACAAAATCCATTTGTATAGCGTGGCTCTTAATAGTAATGCCGCGCTCGCGCTCCAGGTCCATGTTATCCAACACAGTATCCATCATATTGCGCTCGCTGATGGTTTTAGTGGTTTCAATTAGTCTATCGGCCAGGGTACTTTTACCGTGGTCAATGTGGGCTATTATGCAGAAGTTTCTGATATTTTTCATCGGGGCGCGAAGATAATTGAATTTACGAATTGAACCCTGCGTGTGGATATTGTGGGTCTGGCCTCTGTTTCTGCTATAAATTCCGCTTTTTCATACGCTGCACATGAGGCTAAACTACGCTTCGGTTGCCACTATTAACATTTGGGCAAAATGGAGATTAAATAGTTGCGGTTACTTACAAATAGGTAGTAAATTGCACTCAAACACCCAGCTACGTATTATGAAAAGGCTCTCCTTCACCCTTTTTCTATCGCTATTCTATTTCTGTTCTTTTGCCGGTTACGACCTGCTTTTTTGCACCAAAGCCGATAGCCTTGGCAACTGCAAAGGCCAGGGCGAAACCTTTGCCTGGAAGGACGACAAAACATCGCTCGAGTTAATAGTAATGAACAAGGACAGCATTGGCCTGCCCAAACTTAAGTTTAAACTATATGCCATGAAGAACGACCGCGAAGGCGAGTTATACGCCGAGTTATCCTTATATCTTAACCCGCGCTCTCTCTTTGGGGTCAAAAAAATGCGTTTCTACAAACCCGGTTATTACAAAGTAGAAGTGCTGGATGATAAAGATGGTATTCTCTCCACAGGTTTTGTTACCTTATCCGACCGTGAAGAATAGCAAAAGCTGTTCCGCTCTATTGTTTTACCAGCTTTACAATTTGCTTTTTATCTCCCGCAACTAACTCTACCATGTATATTCCTGCAGGCCAGCCATTGCTATGCAGTTGCGTATTGTTTTTATAAGTCCCTTGTTCGGTTTTATGGCCTACGGCATTGTAAACCGTATACATCCCGCTGGTATTGTCTGTTATCTGTAATTCACAATCTCCACTTACCGGGTTAGGATAAATCCGGGCATGTATGGTTTCTACTTCATTTATCCCGGCACCCACAGGTGGGTTAAAACTAGCCACAAACAAGTCGGTGCCGTTGGCATAATCAATAGCTATTTCTCCAAACTCGCAGGTATGCAGGTAGTAGCCGCTTATATTTACTCTTCCGTTGTTTTGCACGGTTATACCCAATCCGCAATCGGTATCTTCCTTACCGGCTTCTGCTATCCACCGTATATTGCCTGATGGGCTATAGCTTACCACAAAAATATTGCGGTCCAGCACATCGGGCGCAGTTAGTGTGCGTCCGTCAAAATCAATCACATTTTGAAACATACCGGTGGCAAAAATATTTCCATTGTTATCGCTGGTTATAGCAAAGCCTACATCCAGTTTGTTACCCCTGCCGGCCCGTACCCACAGGTTATTGCCGCTACTGTCGTAGTGTGCCACAAATACATCATTGTAGTCGGCGTAAGTTACGGTGTTATTATCAAAATATGCTGTGCCTGCAAAATAACCCGTAATACTTGGGTTGCCATCGTTATCCGAGCAAACGCCATGAGCACCATCTTCGTAGGTGCTGCCTGCGCGTTTTAACCAATCCAGTGCACCATTGCTCGTTTCCACCTTTGCTAAAAAAATATCATAACTGGCGCTACCCGTGCTTACAGTGGTGCTGTCTAATCTGAAGGTATTGCCAAAATAGCCGGTAAGGAACACGCCCTGGTGTTTATCGTAAGCTACACCGGTTATCAGGTTGGCATTATTACCGCGTGTAGTTTTAGCCCAGCTAAGGTTTCCTGTGCCATCAAATTTGGCATAGAACGATTCGCTGTAAATATTGGTAGTGCTCAGGGTGGTAAGCCCTATCCTCATACTGTTTTCATAGGTTCCGGCTACATAAATATTCCCGCTGTTATCTATATCCAGGCTCGATGCATAATCCAGCCCCGTGCCCCCGGCCTGTTTCACCCATAGCAGGTTGCCGCTATCGTTGTATTTGGCTACAAACGCATCTCCTTCTCCGCGGCTTATAAGTGTTGTGCTTTCAAAAGCCGCTGTGTCTTCAAACGACCCACACAAATACAGAAAACCATCTTTCCATTTTATGCAAGTGCCCTGGTCGTTTCTATCACCACCGGCCAGTTTAACCCATTGCAGGCTACCGGATACATCATACTTGGCTATAAAAATTTCATATAAACCATTGCCCTGGTAAATGGTGCCCGAAAAATCGGCCCGCCCCGCAATGTTACCGGTTACGTAAGTATTGCCCGCCGCATCGGTAGTTACCGAGTTGCTGGCATCGTTGCCTATATCTCCTTCCCCTTTGGCCCACATCCATACCTGCGCATTGGCCACAACCGAAAAAAGACAAATAACTAAAAGTAAAAGATGGCGGGCTATTGAGCGTAAGTCTGTTTTCATCAATGTGTATTCTGTATTCCCCCGGACTTTAGTCCGGAATTAAAAAAGAGTTATTCCTTTTATCAAACTGCCGTTGATTTCAATCAACGGTTAATGGATTCCCTCAAAACAACGAAATCTTTTTTAAATCGTACTGTAACCTGAACAAATCTGCAGGTTTTACCTTTTGCTCATACACAAACCAGCACAGCAACGTAACCGCTGCTACTGTAAACGAGATACTGGCAGCCAGCCCCGCACCGCTCATTACATACTTTGGTATCAGGTAATAGCTAAATGCCAACAGGGCTACTATGCCTGCTATATGGGCCACTATCAGCGGAGCATACCGGCCAATGCCAAAATAAAAACTGCTTATCACCAACGGTATGCTATATACCAGTATGCCGGGAAACAGAAAACGCATACTGTGTTTTACATCTGTAAACCCCGGTCCAAACACCGATACATATACAGCAGTGGGCAATACATACACCGCCAGCAGCGCTACAGCGCTCAGCAATACGCTTAGCTGCACCAGTTTTACCGTGTTACCGGCATGGCGCTTAACCTCAGCCGAGTTAGAGGTAGAAACATAATGCACTGTAGCCATGCTGCGTGGTATTATCCATACCGCCTCCAGTATCGAAATACCTATGGAGAATACACCCAGGTATTGTACCCCTTGCTGCAAACCCAGTTGATAGAAGTAATAGCGCAGATTAAACAACTGCAGAATCTCTACCAGCTGATACAGCAAGCCATATCTGAACGACTGCTTCAACTCTGTAATCGAAAAGTTTTTTGTAAAAGCACTAAAGTGTATCCAGTGCTTTACCAAAAAGAAGCTAAACACCGTTGTTACCACATACGCCCCCAGCGACGAGTAGATATACGCATACGCATCGCTAATACCCGCAAAGTAAAAGCAAAATAGTATGCCGGCTACCTGCAGCAACAGCGAAACTATGGTTACCAGGTTGGCATTGCTTATCTTTTTTTTGGCCAGCAATATGGTTTGATGTATTTGTATAAAAGAGGAGAGGAGGCTAAGCACTGCCAGCGATGGCACATGGCTGGTTTGTATTATGCTGGTATAGCGCAGCAGCACAAAGCCCAGCACCGCCACCACTAT
>DATGXP010000388.1:0-7182 GCA_035298845.1 Chitinophagales bacterium | reverse complement strand
TTTTGAAAAAGAACAGTATGCGGTTGTATAGCCTCTACAAACTGCAACTCATTTAACCGTTGTTGAATTTTACGGATGTTGCTTTCGTTATAAGGCTTGCCTATTTTAATGCCCAGGTAGTTGCGCAGAAAAACCTTTTTGGTTTTTGTTTTGCCTTGTATCTGCAGCGAGTCGTAAAAGATAGGCTCATTCTTCTGTACGAATAGCTTTGCCGAATACTGGTTGCCGTTGTAGGTAAAGCTATCCAACCGCACACTTGCAAAGGGGTAGCCGGTGTTTTCGCACTCGCGCAAAACTTTTGCCTTTACCAATTCGGCATCGGCCACCGGCATTTTCTTTTCGTTCAGCACGGTGTTCTTTACCCCTGCGTTGGCCAGCAATGCCGGCTCTACATTTCCTTTTTTAATTACAATGTTGTCGAACTTATCGCCTACATATATATAGGCTACAGTTTTGGTGGTGTCGCCGGTTATGCTGTCGATGGAGGCGGCGAAGTAACCAAAGGAGCGCAGCTTGTTAAATAAGTCGGTTACTTCGGTGCGCGCCTGTATAGAATCTTTAAGGTGTGTGCGGTAGCTAAACTTCTTGGTAAAGAACTCAGCGGGCTTATCGCCGCTCTCTAGTTGCAGCACATGGTTCTTTTGGCCGAACGAAACGTTCAGCAAAAACAAAAAGAGCATGGTAAACCCAAATCGCATTAGTATTGACGAAGATAACGTGAAAGTGCATTTTGTATTTTAATTTGTGCGGCGTTACTCAACATCCTATGGCAGGCATCTATATACATGTACCATTTTGCAAACAGGCCTGCCATTACTGCAATTTCTATTTCAGTACCTCGCTGGGCAATAAAGACAGGTTTGTGCAGGCCCTGCTTAAAGAAATTCAGCTAAGCAAAGAATACCTGGCCGGCGAAAACCTGGAAACCATTTACCTGGGCGGCGGCACCCCATCGCTTTTAACAGCTGCAGAAATTAAATCTATAATTGAACAGCTGGGCAGGTACCATAACCTAAGCAGTTTAAAGGAGTTTACGCTGGAGGCTAACCCCGATGACCTGACCCTAGAAAAGATAAATGAGTTTAAAGAGTTAAAGCAATACGGCCTTAACAGATTCTCTATCGGTATACAATCTTTTTTTGATGAAGACCTGAAATACATGAACCGGGCGCATAATTCGGCCGAGGCACAAAGCGCTGTGAAGCGCGTGCAGGATGCAGGCTTTGAAAAATTAACCCTCGACCTTATTTACGGCACCCCTACCATGAACGATGACCGCTGGCAGCAAAACCTGGAAACAGCCTTTGCCTTAAACGTACCACACATATCATCGTATGCTTTAACAGTAGAGGACAAAACATCTTTACAGAAAAGGATAAGCAAAGGAGAGTCGAGGCCTGTGGATGAAGAGCAAAGTGCCAGGCAGTTTAAAATACTGATGGAGCAGATGCGGGCACATGGTTACGAGCAATATGAGATTTCGAACTTTGCCAAGCCTGGCAGGTATGCAGTACACAACACTAACTATTGGTTTGGTAAAAAATATTTAGGCCTTGGCCCATCGGCCCATTCGTTTAACGGTAGCAGCCGCAGGTGGAATGTAGCCAACAACATCTCCTATATTAATAGTATAAACGAAGGCAGGCTTCCGTTTGAAGAAGAAATATTAACCCCTGCGCAGCAATGCAACGAAAAGATAATGACTGCCCTGCGCACACAATGGGGCTTACGAATTAGTGAATGCGGAACCCGGAATGCGGAATTGATACAGAACAGCCTTAAAGATATAGATGCAGCGCATTATACTTTGATAGATGGTGTGTTGAAGCTGACCGAGGAAGGTAAATTCTTTGCCGATGCTATTGCGGCGAAGTTGTTTGTGGAGGAGTAGGTTTAACTAACCAGTGAATTAGTCAGATAAACTATGCCCTTTACAGATACGACAACTATAACCAGACCAACCGAGCCTATTAGGTAGCCGTCAGTATTCAAATAATCTTTGAATGTTTTCTTAGAAAAAAGCCTAAGGAATAAAGCCCCGGGATAACGGAATACATATAAGATGATTAGCTCAAAGATGAATTCCATGCGAGTTTCTTTAAGTGTTTACATTACCTCCACTCAAACGTTTTAATCATTTGCTCCAGATCCTGCTTTACAAAATCGAGTACCGGTGCTATACTATCGGCGTTGGGTTGGCTGTAAAAGTATAATGCCCCGCGGATGAAATGCTTGTTGCTATCGGTAAGAAAAAACTGCACGTTGCTGGCAGCATCGCCGCCCAGGTCGTAAAGTAAACCGCCGCTGCCCTGATTGGTTTTTAGTCTTACTTCATCTATATAGTTGGCTTTCTTGGTATGCTTAAAGGCCAGTTTGTGAGCATCTTCTACCAGGCGCTCCAGCTTCATGGTGTCGTTAATGTCTTTGTAAGTAAGATTGATAACACCATTTAAACTAGGGAAATGAACATTGAGCCAGCACTGGTCGCTCTTTAATGTCTGGCCAAAGTAAGTGCTGTCGCGCATTACTTTTGTGTATACTGGCTTCTCAAATTTAAAGGGGCAGCCCTCTGGTTCGTACAATTCGTATTTTCTTTCAGGGTATATAACCCGTGGGTAGGCTTTGGCCTTGGGGGTGTAATCGCCGTGGCAACTACTTAACAACAGGGCACATATTATGGGCAATAAAATCACATTGGCTGTTTTCTGCCATCTGCCAACTGCCATCTGCCAACTGTTACGCCTCATTTGTAATTTTTACTTTCTCAATTCTGTTATTAATTACCGATATAATGGTAAACTTATAGTGCAGCACTTTCAACTCTTCTCCGTTTTTGGGTATGCGGCCGGCTTTTTCAAGCGCCAGCCCGGCCAGTGTTTCCGACTCGCCTTTTACTTCATCAAAGGTATCTATGTCTATTTCCATTAGCCGGCAGGCATCAACTAATTGTGTTTTGCCATCAAACAAAAAGTTTTTGTCGTCCAGCTTTTTAAATCCGCTATCGCTGGCTTCGTCAAACTCATCGGTAATATCGCCTACTACTTCTTCCATTATATCTTCCAGTGTAATTACACCACAGGTGCCGCCGTATTCGTCTACCACTACGGCCAAGTGCTTGCGGTTAACCTGTATTTCGCGCAGCAGGTCATCAATCTTTTTTGTTTCGGGCACAAAGAACGGTTCGCGCACCATGCTCTGCCAGCCAAAAGTATCGTCCTGGTTAAGGTGCTCTATCAAATCTTTAATATTCAATACGCCTACTACATTATCCGGGTTCTCCTTATACACCGGGTAGCGGCTGTAGCCGTTTTCCTTTATATAGGTCATTAACTCAGTAAATGTAAAATCGTAGTCTATGCTGGCTACTTCGGTGCGTGGACGCATAGCCTGCTTTACCATTATGTTTCCAAAATGCACAATGCCTTTTAGCAGCTTGGCATCCTGTTTCGATTCTTTTTTCTCTACTGTAATTTCTATCGCCTTGTTTATCTCTTCAATATCAATTTCGGCGTTGTACTTTTTCAGTCGCTTTTCAAGCACCTTGGTAGATTCTACCAATACAAAGTTAACCGGTTCAAAAATTCGCATCAGCCATTGAAATACGTTGCTTACAGCGCGCGCTATTTTTACTTTATTGTGCGTGGCATATACCTTAGGGGTGGCCTCGCCAAACAGCACCAATAAAAATGTAACCACTATTACGTTCCACAAAAACTCGAGCAGGTAATCGTGTATTACAAATGTGCCGATAGTAAAATCGTGAAAGTTGAACATGCGTTTGGTAACGTAGTAGGATGTAACTACCACACCAATGTTTACCAGGTTATTACCTATGAGTATGGTAGAAAGCAAGTAGCGCGGCCTGCTTAGTAATTTGGCCACACGGTTTTCGGCGGCATCTTCACTATCGCGCAGGGCATCTATTTCGGCATTGCTAAGCGAGAAAAATGCAATCTCGCTGGCCGACATAAAGGCTGAGCCCATGATAAGAACCAGGATAATTACATTGGCAATAAACACGGCCGTAGTGGGCGCGTTAACCAGCGATTGCAGAAGTATAAAGTGTGTACTGACCGGACCGTCCATGTATGGGGAGTGCTTTTAGTAAGCAGAAAGCAAAGTTACTTTCTGCTTACTAAAGCTGCTTAATTAAAATGGTAAATCATCATCGGCACCCGATGAAGTGTTGGCAGGGGCTTCTTCGTTAAATGAAGAATTGCTGTTAGATGATGAAGAATAATTGTTGCCGCTGCTGCTACCGCCACCGCCAGAACCATCTTTCTTGCTATCCAGCATTTTAAATGTTTCGGCTACTATTTCGGTAATGTATTTTTTGTTGCCGTCCTTATCATCATAAGAGCGGGTCTTTATTTTGCCTTCTACATGTATCAAGCTGCCTTTGCGCAAATACTTTTCGGCTACCTCGGCCAGCTTGCGGGTAGGTATTTTAATGTTGTGCCAATCGGTTTGCTCTACTTTATTTCCCTGTTTGTCTTTATAGCTGTCGTCGGTGGCCAGTGTAAACTCTGCAATAGCGTTATCGTTCGAAAAATGCTTAATCACCGGGTCTTTACCTAAGCGCCCGATAAGAAATACCTTATTAATCATGACTTGTAATTTTTAATAGTGAATGCCTAAAGTAAGCAGTTTTCAAACATCAACAATCAAAAGGCCAACTATTTTTTGAATTAACAGGCATGAGGAGCCAGAAGTTCCACTTTTAGAAAAGTGGAACTTCTTAAAAATGACCCTGCTGCTGCAAAAACTCATGAATGGTTTTAGGGAAAGCATATCTATTCAAATCCTTCAGCTTTACTTTTTGCGAGCCTTCAGGGTTAAATGATTTAAAATCAGCCAGTTCAATTTCTACAAACCTGAAATGAATTTTGCGGTGCGAAAGAAGCTGTGCTATTTCTTTAGAATAAGACTTGATTTCAAACTCTTTCGTGCCAATAGCCCCTGCTAGCAACTTATGAAAATCTTTTTTTATTGGTTTGGCGGTTTCTACCAGCGGTAATTGGTAGAGGTTTTTCCATATATCGTTGCCTGTGCGCTTTTCTATTACCAGCTCATTTTTACTCTTTATATATAGATAGGTAAAGTAGCGCGGCAAAATTTTAGTGCGCTTTTCGCGGTAGGGCAGCTCGTTTACTAAGCCATGCTGGCGGGCAAAACATATTTTATTTAACAGGCAGGTATCACATTTTGGGCTTTGGGGCGTGCAGACTACAGCGCCAAAATCCATAATGGCCTGATTATAAGCGCCCGGCTCGTTATCGTCTATCAGTTCCTGCGCCAGTTGGGCAAATTGTTTTTTGCCGGCAGTGGTGTCAAAAGGGGTCTCTATACCAAACACCCGCGATAGCACGCGGATAACATTGCCATCTACCACCGCTTTTTTCTCATCAAACGCAAAAGAGGCAATGGCCGAGGCGGTGTAATCGCCCACACCCTTCAGTTTTACCAGTTCATCAAAGGTATTGGGGAATATGCCTTTAAAGTTTTGGTGGATGTTTTTGGCAGTTTCGTGCAGGTTGCGCGCGCGGCTGTAATAGCCCAGGCCCTGCCACAGCTTCATTACTTCGTCTTCTTTGGCTAGGGCCAGCTGTTTTACCGTAGGGTATTTGGTTTTAAACCTTACAAAGTACGGCAAGCCCTGCTCTACCCGGGTTTGCTGCAAAATAATTTCGCTTAGCCATATATAATAGGGGTTCTTCTCTCCCTTCCATGGCATTTGGCGGGTGTTTTTTTCTTTATTCCAGGTAAGTAAAAGGCGGGTAAAAGGTGCGTTCATTTGAATTTACAAGCCGATAATGTTAGGACAAAAAAAATAATAGCTAAATATTAATTGCCATTTGAATTCTTCTTTGAATTTTTTTTACCACCTTTATGCAGATTTCGGATTTAATAGTGTTAACCCTTACAAACCATTATTTATGAGAAAAGTAGACATAGTAAGCAAGATAGCAGACGCTACAGGGGTGCCCAAAACAGACGTGCTGATTACACTGGAGGCTTTCTTTAAAGAAGTGAAGGACCAGGTGAAAGAAGGAGAAAACGTGTATGTGCGTGGCTTTGGAAGTTTTATTGCTAAGAAAAGAGCACAGAAGGTAGGGCGTATAATTACGCGTGGCGAGAGCATTATAATACCTGAACACTATATACCAGCGTTTAAGCCTGCCAAAGTATTTATGGAGCAGGTAAAAAACGGCTATAAACCAGGCCCCGGCGAAGGCCCCAAGCCGCCGGTAGAGGATGAAGAATAGTTTAGTATTATAGAAATAGAAATTTAGAATAGGTTTGCGGCAGGTTCGCAAACCTATTTTTTTGTACCCAACCGTTTAAAAGGTATTTTTTTAAAATGACACGTAATCAAGGAATAATAATTGGTGCCTGCGCCGTGCTTTGCATAGGTATTTACCTGTTTGCCGATACTAAAAAGCCTGCTAAAGAAAAGCCTGCCGATATGGCGGCGGCCCAGGGCGATGGCCACCAGCACGAGACAGAAGCCGAAGTGCTGGATATAGAAACCTATATAAATGAGGTAAATACCCAGATAACCAATAAGGCCGTAGCCGAAAAGGTAAAAACATTGACCCAAACGGGCGATTACAAGGCTCTTTTGCAGGAATATCAAAAAATAGATAAGCCATTGGCAATAGCCTATTTCTCGGTAAAACTGGCCGAAAAAGAGGGAAAAGCAGAGGCTTATGTAAGTGCCGGTGACTATAGCACCATGCTAATGCAAACCGCGCCGGATGTAAAAGCGAGGAACTATTTGAGCCAAAATGCCATAAAAGCGTACGAAAAAGCGGTAGAAATGGACTCTGCCACCGATAATAAGATACGACTGGCGGGTGCCTACATGGAGGGCGGCACCGCACCTATGCAGGGGGTGAGCATATTATTGGATGTGGTAAAGCAGGATTCTACCAATATAGACGCCCTGCTGATGCTGGGCCGTTTTGGGATAATTTCGGGACAATACGATAAAGCCATTGCGCGCTTAGAAAAAATTTTATATTTGCGCCCTCAAAATTCCGAAGCGCTGCTGTTGATGGCTGAGGCCTACAATGGCAAAGGGGACAAAACAAAAGCAATAGAATTGCTGGAGAGATGTAAAAAATCGGTGAGTAGCCCCGATGCGAAAAAGGAGATTGAGAAGTATATACAGAGTATTAG
>DATGXP010000387.1:0-2854 GCA_035298845.1 Chitinophagales bacterium | reverse complement strand
TAAGTAAAATCTTTTTCATTTGTTAATAGTGTTTTGTTTAATAATGGAGTGCTAATGTATAGAAATCAGTGATATAGAGGTTTAAATTTTTGTTAGCAATTAATACTGGGCGCTGGGTATCATGCCACGCACACCCATATCTACAATGGATTCACCCTTAGATGGCTCCCATTTTCCATCGTTTACTACCTCTACCCACTCAAAGCTTTTGTTGGTAGATAAAGAAACAGTAACTACCACATCTTTGGTTTCGTTACCGGTTATGTGCAGTTTATCGCCGCTAAAAGGACCTGTAACCAGGCAGGAACCCGGAGGAATGGGAGAATTAGGCATAGTATTTACGACTGTAGTTCCGGGAGCCTGGCCCTGCGTATAAAAATTGAAAGGATAGCCTGAATAATTGGCTTCGTATTCAAAGCCCCAATATCCTTGCAACTTGTTAGCGTTTACGCTGAACGTATGGTTTTTGGCCTGATAGCTTTTTACATATGTGTTGTAGCCAATAAAACTGGCTACAGTACTATAAGACGAATCTACCACATGCAGGCTAAAGCCACCATAAGTAACGGTAGTATCCACGTAGAGCCTTACATCGTAATTTTGATAGGCCAGTGAAACGCGCAAAAATTCATAATCTCCGGCCAAAACATCTTTAATTGGTATAGAGAAGAAGGTTTCTCCATCTTTAGCAAAAGTAGACTTTTCAAAATCGATGGCTTTAGTACCACCGGCAGTAGTTTCCGGAGCAAGGTATAAAACTGTACCCTGCCCAACCGGAGTTAGTGGGCCGGGGGCCAACTCAATATAGTGCGCACTCATAGCGTTAAAACGGGGACTTTGCCCGGCATGACCTGACGGCATGGGCTGAGCATTACCCAGGTTACCCAGTCGCTCCTGATTTGGATCGAATTTGAATTTGAAAATGAGTTTGGGCGAGTTATCGGCTTTGTCTTTGTTGCAGCCTGCAAACAAAAGAGCAATAAGTGCCGCCGCTAAGATTGTTTTAAGAGAATTCATTGATGTTTATTGTTTAGGCAAATATGTAGAAAAACAGTTCAGTTGTTGAGGGTTGGTTATTAACGGGGTGAGATGTGTTAAGTGCTATATTGTTTAGAAACCAACGGCAAATTGATAAACGGGAAAAATCTTTTTTGATGCAGGCTAAAGCCCGCAAACTACTTTGACTGCCATAAACTAAAAAACCTCCCGCACAGCGAGAGGCTCCTTAGTTTTAACCCTTAAAAAACTAAACTTACTATATAGACAGAAACACCGGAAAAAAGGTTGCCTGTGTTGCCAACAAATTTTGAGCTATAATTGCATTTAACATTTGCAAAACTAAAACAAACATACTATGGCCTTAGCAATTGGCACTCAAGCACCTGATTTTAAACTACCTAATACTGACAAGAAAGAAGTGTCGCTGAGCGATTTTAAAGGCAAAAACCTGGTTATCCAGTTTTTTCCTGCCGCCTTTACAGGCGTGTGCACTGCGCAAATGTGCAGCAGCCGCGATGACCTTTCGTTTTACAACGACCTTAATGCTACAGTAGTGGGATTATCTACCGACATGCCTTTTTCGCTGGGCGTGTTTAAACAGCAGAATAACATCAACTTCGACCTGCTATCGGACTATAATAAAACTCTGATAAAGGATTACGATATGTACCAGGAAGACTTTGCCCTGGGCTTAAAAGGAGTTGCAAAGAGAGGTGTAGTAGTGATTGATAAAGAGGGAATTATACAATATACAGAAACCACCGCTAACCCGGGAGTGCAGGTAAACTTTGATGCCCTGAAAGAGGCAATTGAGAAGCTGAAGTAACAGAATGCACAGTAAGGAATGCCGGAAGAATGGATTTAAACAAATTACATTCTCCGGCATTTTTTTTCTGGTTACCTCTTGTAATCTTCCAGATAAAAGCGGCGGAACTGAACTAACCTATCAGTATTTATCCAATCTACACCGGCATTTAAAAGCTGACGCCATACATTTGGTTTGTCGGGTATGTGGTAAAAGCGGATGTGCTTCCCTTTTTGGTGTGCCTGGGTTACAAGTGAATCAAGTTTCTGTTTTTGGGCTGGCGGCATAGTGCCCTTGCCCTTCCAGGTAAAATAGCTGAGCCAACCGCTGCTGTAGCGGGTAATTACTTTTGCACTTTGATTATTACCCATGCCTTGCAAAGCTCCATCGATAGTGGCAACTGCAGAGTCTTCTTTAAGCAGTTCGCTTACAGGACTACTACCGGATATAAGGATATTAATGGCTCGCTGGTGGATGACTGAATCGCGATGATATACCGTAATAATATCCATATATTTCTCCAGTACCTGCTTTAGCGTCTGGTAAGTTGCTATACCATCCGTTTTAAAGTCTATCATAAACGTAACCGGTGTGTTGTACCCCTTGTAAACAGTGCCCCCGTTTTGCTCAATCACTTTTTTAATAGGGTCAAGGTATAGCTGCTCAATAGTTTGTTTGCTGCCCAGGCCTAGCTGTACATGCGCCACCTTCAACTCATCGTTGTGCAGAAAAACGTCTATCTCTATACTTGTGAATCCGTTTTCCAGCGCTTCATATAAAGGGCGTTTATGCACATAATCGTTGTGGGCGTGGGCATGTTGCAGTGGGGTTTGCCCGGCAAGGGTACCGGCAAAAATACCTACCAGCGTTTGGTAAAAAACAAATACCATTTTTTTCATTTGGCAAATGTAATCTGGCGCGAATAATAAATTTCAGTTTCTATATTCACACCAATAATTAATACCAACCAAACTACCAACCCCATGAACGGAGGAGAAATAATTGCACGGGTTTTGCAAAAGCATGGTGTAAAATTTTTGTTTACACTAT
>DATGXP010000386.1:0-21983 GCA_035298845.1 Chitinophagales bacterium | reverse complement strand
GTCGCTCGCTTGCAGGTGTTGGCCGCGCAAAAAATCGCCGCGGCGGCCGCACTCGTGCGCGTGCGCGACGAGGAAGGGAATTTTTAATGGAAACAACCACCGGCAAAAAATACAAGGTGGTGCAGATTGCTGGTTTTGTAGCACGTAGAATAGTTGATTACACTGCGAATGAGCAAGAGGTTAAGCAGGGCGATGTAATAGGGTTGATAAAATTTGGCAGCCAGGTATCGGTGTTACTTCCGCATGATGTGGCAGTAGATGTGAAAGTAGGTGATGTTACTATTGATGGGGAAAGTATACTAGGCCACGAAAAATAGTTGCGCGTGAAACCCAGCAGCAAAGCCCTGATAGTTCTTATAGTTGTATTGCTGCCTTTATCGTTGTTCTATGGGTCTGACATGATGGAGTTGCGGGCAGAAGAACCCCGGCGTGCAATTGTTGCCCTGGAGATGTACTTGACCGGCAACTATATAGTGCCCAAAATAAACGGTTGGGATTATTATAATAAACCTCCCCTTTTCAACTGGCTTATAGCTTTTTGTTTTTACCTTTTCAATTCTTTTAGTGAATGGGTGGTTCGTATTCCATCCCTTGTGTCTTTTTTGCTTACCGGTTTGTTTCACTACCTGTTTAGCCGAAAATACTTTAAAGGACATACATCTATTCTTGCCTCATTTTTCTTTCTTACCTCGGCTGATATCTTTTTTTACGGAAGCATAAATGCAGGAGAAATTGATTTATTCTACTCATTGCTCGTATACCTGCAGGTAATGTGCATCTTCTTTTTTTACGAGCGTAAAGATTATTTACTTCTCTTCCTCTCCTCTTATGCTTTTACCGCACTTGGTGTAATTACCAAAGGGCCACCATCCTTAGCTTTTCAGGCGCTTACTCTGTTAGGTTGGTTTATTTACAATAAAGAATTTAAGCGGCTTTTCTATTGGCAGCACATACTTGGTATTTTATTACTGGTAGGTATAAGCGGCGGTTATTTTTATGTGTATGCACAGCAGGCAGATGTAGTTGGTTTACTTGTAAGATTAACCAAAGAGGCTACGCAGCGCTCGGGCGTAGAGAGCGGAATAATTAAAACACTTACGGGTGCAGTTAGTTTCCCCTTGTTATTAATACAACTGCTTCTGCCGTGGTCGGTGTTTGTAGTGTTGTGGTTCAGGAAAGATTTTTTTGCCAGGGTAAAAGAGAACAGGTTACTTATCTTCTGTTTGATATTTATTGCCTGTAATATTCCTATCTATTGGTTTACCGGTGAGTTGAAGAACAGGTATATCTATATGTTCTTTCCGTTTATTACTACCCTGCTTGCTTATTTTGTAGAAGAGAGAACCGGTAAGTTCGAGAGGTTTTATGCTGTTATTCAGAAACTGATAATGGCCGGTATGTGTCTTTTTGTACTACTATTTTTAGAGTTGACCTTTACACCTTACACAAAAGAAATTTCTGCTATATTTTTTAAGTCAGTTTTGTTTGCTTTTCTATCAGCAATTATCGCATTGTACACTATCAAATATGTTCCACATAGAACATTTTATACACTCTTGTTTTTAGTGTTACTACGCTTTGCATTAAGCACGTTTTATTATCCGGTTATGCTGGCCAGCGATAAGAATATGACATACAGAAAAACAACAAGTGAGATACTTAAAATTGCAAACGGCGAACAGGTTTATTGGGCAGAAAATCCTTATGTATTTAAATCAGAATTGGGCATTGGTCCGGTAAAGTTGAAAGAGGCCACCCATAAAACTGCAGCGCTGCTGGCTTACGAAATACCTTATTACCTAACACGCAGCAATAAAATGGTTATGCAGTTTGATACTGTGATTAAACCCGGCAGGTTGTATTTAACCACGGTGCAGTTTGCTGCAGGCAAAAACCTGCAGGAGTTATACCATATGCGCGATAACTGGACTCAAAACGAACTTGTTTTGCTAAGGGGGAAGTAATTATCCGTTACTTCAGTTTTATTATTTATAGTATAATATCTCTGTACGCAACACCATGGCAGAAAAAGCAAAGCGGGATAGTATCTAAAATACTATCCCGCTTACTCCATCAGTGTTTAATTGATGTTGCTTATTTTACTATCTCTACGATCTTTACTTCTACGCGGCGGTTTTTAGCGCGGCCTTCTTCAGTTTCGTTGTCAGCTATTGGTGCACGCTTGCCCATACCAATGGTAACCATGCGGCTGCCCAGTATGCCTTTCTTGGTTAAGTAATCATAAACAGTTTTTGCACGGCTGCGCGATAACCAATCGTTGTATTCATCCGATGCTTTGTAATCGGTGTGGCCTAATATCTGTATACGCATGCCCTTATTATTCTTCAGGAACTTTACCACTTTATCCAGCTCGGTAAATGAGCTTTGGCTTAACTCAGCGCTGTTGCGTTCAAAGTTTACGCTGTTAAGGCGCAGTATATCACCTTGTGATGCAGTGGTATTATCATCTACATTCGTAGGAAAATCGCGGGTAGGGCGGTCGGCTACTTGTTTCTTGTAAGCAGCTACTTCGCTCTCCAGGGTAGTTACTTTTTCTTCCAAACCGTTAATGGTTTTCTTCTGTTCTTCTATTACAGCGCCCTGTTCGCTGGTTTCGGCCTGTAAAGAGTCGAGCGCCTGCTTGGTGCTATCCTGGTTGTCTTTAAGCTTGGCTACTTCATTGGCCAGGCTATCGTACTGCGACTGTTTGGCAAATGTTTCTTCTGGGTTCTTGTTATCCTTCTTCAGCCATTTATCGAAGTTAAGCCCCAGTATAACTTCGTGGGTACCCTGTGTAGAAGAGTACTGTACTTTCTTCATAATGGGGTACTCGTAAGCATAACCAATGGTAACTGCTTTGGCTATGCGCACGGCAGCCTGCATGGTAACACCATAATCTAACCGGTAGCCGGCACCTAAAAACACCATACGCTTATAGTTGGCCATAATGTTGGCATCTACCTGCACCGGTTGTGCGGCACCCTTCTTTACCAATATACTTGGCTCTATGTTCCACGTTTCTTTTTTGATGCTTATCTCGTAGCTGATACCGCCTATGAAGTGGCGTTTCATACCGTATTTGGTTTCTTTTAACTGCGAGGTTATGCGGGCATTCATGTTAAGCACCTGTGGCACAGCAAAACTTACGGTTAGTTTTTTCCACTGGTAAGCCAGGCCTACACTCATATCGAAACCAACACCACCTTTGGCATTACCCAGCAGGCTATTGTCATCAATATCGTTGGCTACCACATTGTTGAAGTCTATGCGTGTTTGCATAATACCCAGCGATACGCCCAGCGATAGTGTGTGGTCTTTGGCAAAACGTACTTTTTGTGCATAGTATAGCTGTGCGTTTACGCGGTGAATGATATCTGTATTGTCATTATACACGTGGAACCCAACGCCGCTGCGGTCTTTCCATACACTTATCTCGCCCATGGCGCCGCGGGTTACCGGGTGGCCCGGCATACCGGTCCATTGCTCGCGGTAGAAACCATAGATGTTGCTGCTGCCGTTGTAAGCGGTAAGCGCAGGGTTATACAGCATGCGCATAAAATATTGCTGGCTGTATAGTGGTATTTGTTGCGCTTTGGTTTGCAGGGCAAATACCAACGCTAGAACCGACAGTGTTATAATTTTTTTCATATCTCTTTATTTATTTAGTCATGCTTTATTTGAAATGGTTTTCTATTTCTTATTTGGCATCACTGTTTAATATATTGATAGCTCCTTTGTAAATGTGATTGTTCTGCGCAGGCACCTTTAATACATAGTAGTAAGTATCGTCCGGCAGTTTCTTACCGGTAGCACGGAAGGTACCATCCCAATCGTTGGTATAGTTCTCCGATTCGTAAACCATTTCGCCCCAACGGTTGAAGATGATAAGCTCAGAACCATCGAGGTTAATCTTAGGGTTCAGTCTCCATATATCGTTCTTTCCATCGCCGTTAGCCGTAATGATGTTTGGCAGAAGAATATTATCGGGCACAAACACATTGATAGTTACACTATCCTGGGCCCAGCAACCGTATGTATCGGTAACCTTTACAGTAAACGTGGTAGTATCGGGACCGGAGAATGTAGGGTTAGGCACATTGGTAAAGTTCAGGAAGTAATCCGGCGTCCATTGATACAGCAGTAAGCCGGTACCGGTGGCCTTTGTGTTTATCATTACCGTTTCGCCCAGAGTGATGGTTGTATCTTTGCCTGCATCAACGGTAGGTAGTGTTATTACATCGGTAATAATTACATCGCTGGTATCGGCCGAACAACTGTTACTACCAATTACATATACTTCATCGTGACTGGCTAAGCTTGTAGTAGAGAATGTATCGGTGGTAGAAGCCGCCCCCTGCGAAACGCCATTGAGGAAGAACTCGTAGAACTCGGAACCAGATGCAGTAAACAGGATGTAGTCGCCGCTGCAGATGGTGTAATCAACTTCCGAAGAAACCAATGAAACGCTTACAGAATTCTTTACGGCTATAGGATAAACCAATGTATCCATACATCCGTTGGCATCGGTATAGTTGTAAGTAACCTGGTGGTTACCCGCACCCGCCAGCGATGGATAGAAGTAGTTTTGGCTTACCGCAAACCCGCTGTATACACCACCCAGCGGTGTAAAGAAGCTATCCAGGTTCATGGGTGCAGAACCTGCGCATAAATCAGGTGCCTCTACTGTATCTATTTGCGGTTGTGGGTTAACGGTAAAGTTAATGCTTGCCGAATCGATGCAACCCGAAGGGTTCATGTAGATGTATGTGATAAGGTGCGTACCCACTTCATAAACGGTTGGGCTGAAAGTAAGCACGTTAAGGCTATCGCCTACATTGTATACTCCACCGGCCGGCATGCCACCAGTTAATGTAAAGGCCGGTTCGGTATAACACATGGCAGCATCCATTACCAGTGTAACCACCGGTTGCTGGCGCCAGGTGATAGTTACCTGTGCGGTATCGTAACAGCCACTGGCATTGCTAACTACCAGAGTGTATACCCCCGCACCTACGCTATCCGGTGTGGCGGTGTTCCACGTGTATGTGGCGTAACCGTTATTTGGGAAGTAAGTGGTAAGGTCAAGCGAGTAGCCCACACATACGCTGTCTACCGCATCGGCACCCAGTACGGGTTGCTGACGGGTTGTTATGGTGGCGTTCACCGTATCTTTACATCCGCTGGCATTGGTTACTATAAGGGTATATGTACCGGCTGTAACCTCTTGCGGTGTCGGAGTGTTCCAGATATATGAGGTGTAAGCCGCACTGTTAGGATACAGAGTCCAAAGGTCGAAAGTATAGCCTATGCAAACGCTATCGGTAAGGTCGGCGCCCAGGTCTGGTTTCACGCGGTTGGTAATAGTAACTATAGCTGTATCAGCACATCCGCCGGTGTTGGTTACTATCAACTGGTAAACACCTGCGCCAACTGCTGCCGGGTTTGGTGTATTCCACACATAGGTAGCATAACCGTTGTTGGTGTAATAAGTATTCAGGTTAACGGTTGTACCCGAGCAAACGCTGTCCGCTTTATCGGCACCTAATACAGGATAAGTATTGATAGTAACGTTTACCGAACCCGTAGCTGTACAGTTGGTTGCATTGGTTACGGTGACACGATAGATACCCGAGGTAGAAACACTAACTGTTTGTGTGGTAGCACCGTTGCTCCACAGGTAAGTAGCCCCTGCATTGCCCGCATCTAAAGTTACGCTGCCGCCGCATTGAGTCTGGTCTGGGCCAAGGTTAACTACCGGGAATGTATGAATGGTAACATCTGCATCATCGCTGGCGGTGCAACCGCTGTTGATATCGGTAACGGTTACACCGTAGGTACCGGTAGTGCTTACCGTAAGTGTTTGGTTGGTGCTGTTATCGCTCCACAGGTAAGTGCTGCCCGGTGTGCCGGCATCCAGTGTTACAGTGCCGCCACATTGTTCAACATCGGTACCCAGGTTAACCACCGGAACCGGTTGAATGTAAACATCAGCAGATCCCTCGGCAGTGCAGGTAAAGGTATTGGTTACAGTTACTGAGTAAGTGCCGCTTGTGCTGGCTACGGTAGTCTGGCCGGTGGTACCATCACTCCACGCATACACCGAGCCCGGTTGAACTGCTCCTGCATCCAGGGTTACATTGCCACCACACTGTGTGTATGGGCCGCCCAGGTTAATGGCTGCCGGTGTCGGGTTGATTACGAAATCAACCGGTGTGCGGCAGTAAGGTGTGTTGGGGCATGCCACGTAGAACGTATATGTGCCTGCAGTGTTGGTATTAGGTAAGGTGGCAGTGCCCACCGGGTTGAATGGTGAACCGGTACCTACCAGCGGGCCACCCACCGGTACATCGAACCAAAGAACCGGATTAAGAGGGCCTTCGTAAACCGAGCCCGCACCGGTAAAGGTTACGGTGTATGTGCCTACATTGGTATTACCAAAACCGGTGGTAACAAATACGTAGCTTTGTCCGGCTGTGAGGGTAACTGTAGCCCGTGAACCACCGGCACAAGTTGCGTTAGCGCCATCATCATCGGCTACTATAAAGTTGGTTGCCGGAAATGCCGGGTTGAATGAGTCGCGGTAAATGTGCAGGTAGGTATCATAGTCGCCGCATAATGTAAAGGTATATGCACCCGTGGTGCCTACCGAAAACTGATGGGTATTGTAATGTGTAGCAGATCCAATAGCCGAAGCATTATAATTAGTCCCGCTTTGGCTGCGGTTAAAAGTGGGGTCGGATAACGTTGTGCGGCCTGCAAATGAAGTTGAGATATCGCCACAGCCCGAAGCCAGGAATCCATCACCGGTGGGTACAGTCGCGCCCTGGCAGATGGTATAACCCGTTGTATTTAATGGTGGCAGGTCTATTTGCACATTGGTGGTTGCCGAAGCGCTGCAGCCATTTATATCTGTAACCGTAACTTCATAGTCGCCGGATGCGCTAACCACCAGTGTTTGATTGGTGCTGTTATCGCTCCACAGGTAAGTACCTCCCGGGTTACCGGCATCTAATGTTACCGTACCCTGGCATTTTGTATATGGTCCACCTAAATCAACTGTTGGTAAGGCATTTATCGTTACTTCTGTAGTATCGGCTGTTGTGCAACCATTGGCACCGGTTACTGTTACGCTATATGTGTTGCTGGTGGTTACTATTATTGTTTTGGTAGTAGCACCGGTGCTCCACAGGTAAGTGCTGCCCGGGTTTCCGGCATCCAGCACTACGTTGCCGCCGCATTGCACATAAGGCCCGCCTAAATCAACAACCGGGCGGGGGTTTACGGTTAACTCAGCCGCAACACGGGCCGATTCGCAACTTCCTAAAGTAGTTTGCACATAATAGGTGGCTGTGCTTTGCGCTGGTGCACCATTCAATGGGTCGAACGGAGAACCGTTGCCAAGGAAAGTACCGCCCGTGGCCAGGGTGTACCAGTCAAGGTTTCCCGGTGTTTCGTACTCAATTGTCAAAACACCGTCCGCAGGAAAAAGCGCGTCCGGGCCGGCGCCATCATCATTAAAATCTTCGTAGTAGCTTAAAGTAGCTGTGCCTGGTGTAGTAGGGATGGCTGCTGCCGGAATTGTAAATGAACCATCAAAAGGATTTGGGTTGTCTTGTGTGTTCGCTATCTGTGTTCCGGGGTTTGTAATATCACCGCTTAACTGCAGTCTTACTTCTTCGGCATAGCTGGCACCTTGTAAAGTAATGCGGTAAAGATTTACTGTAGCTGACGTTACCACAGCACCGGCAGGTAAGCCCGGTAAGTTAATGGTAGCAATGTTTACACCAGGTGCTGTTGTTCCTTCATCGCCAACAGGGTTTGTTATAGTAAATGTAATCTCTTGTGTAGTTGGTACCAGGCCGGGTGTAGCAGTTAAGCCCTGACCTGTCGGTATTATAGAGCCTTCGCAAATTGTATATCCATTTACGTTTGTGGGTTGCGCAGTTTGGAAAACAGTAACCCCCTGCGATGCAGTAGCGCTGCAACCGTTAGCATCTGTAGAAGTAACTGTATATGTTCCCGATTGCGCTACCGTAATTGTTTGGGTTGTTTCTGTAGTGCTCCATGTATAGCCACCACTGCCACCTTCGGCAGTAAGATCTACCGAGCTGCCCGAACAGAAATTGGTGGCGCCCGATGGTGTAATCTGGATTAAGTTTATACCACTAACGTCTAAGGTATAACTGTTGCAGGCTGTGTTGGGTGTTACGCTGCTTACCACAATTATTGTGTTAGAGCCTGCGGCTATGCTGAAATCGTAGGTTCCGTTTATCGAGCTGCCTATATCGCCGCTGTAGTTTTGACAAACATCGGCAGGGTTAAACGTGCCATTGTAAAACGATACAAAGAATGCAGTACCGCAAAGAGCATTAATATCAGCTGTGGCACAAATTTCTGATGCGCTGTTATTAATCACATTATAAGCATCGAAAAAGTATCCTGATGTACCTGATGTGCCGGGGCAGGTTTTCAGCCCGCTGCAATCCGATGGTTCTGCATCTCGAAACAAACGTTGCCCTGGTAGTTGAAAGTCACCTGCCTGCAGGCTATTGGTAACTGTAAAATTGCCAAGTGCCGCTACGCTGGTGCCGTTACTTGCTGTACAGCCGTTTCCATCGGTAACAGTTACACGGTAAACACCCGGAGTGCTTATGGTGATTGTTGACGTTGTTTCGCCGGTGCTCCACGCAAAATTAGTTGCTGCACTGCTGCCCGAAAGGTTACCGGTGGCTCCGCTGCATAGTTCGGTAGTGCCGGTAATACTTACCGTAGGTGCAGAATTAATAGTAACACTTGTTTGGGCACTTGCCGAACAGGTGTTAGCATCGGTTACTGTTACGCTATAAGTATTGCTTGTGGTGACAATGAGCGTTTGTGTCGTTGTAGTACCATCGCTCCAGGCATAGGTGCTGCCGGCGTTGCCCGCATCCAGGGTTACAGTGCCTCCGCACTGTGTGTAAGGGCCGCCTAAGTTTATAACCGGTGCAGGGTTAACAAGTAAAGTTAAAGTAACTATTGAATCACACCCATCCTGAGCGGTTAGGGTATCCTTATATATGCCGGGTGCTGACAGTGCTACGCCATTAAAAGTGTAGGTCTCGTTGGAGCATATAGTTTCCGAAAAATCGCTGGTATTGGTTGCAGTTACATCCAGCCGCTCCATAGTTCCAACGGCAGTTGTTGTAAAACCCGATACTATCCAGGCACTGCTGTTATTTACGCCAGCTGCTTTAAAATTGGAGCGCGCCTGCGATATTACGGGCAGCGCTTGCCATTGATTGCAAACTGCATTGTAAAAGTATGCTTCGTTAGAAAGGGTCGCACCACCTATCGCTCCGCCGGCCAAAAACACACCACCCAGTCCATTAGGGGTCTGTACATTGTAACTTGCACTTCGCGTTACACTTAGCGGGTAGTTAGCTATAGCTGTCCATGTAATAATGGAAGGGTCGGTTACATCTATAGTGCCCTTGTAGGCATCTACCAAGCCTGCGGTACCATTCCATCCGGCTGCCGAAATAATTTCATTGCCATAAATCCCAAAACCCTGTTTGGATACATTAATAGGATATGCAGTGGCGGCCGACCATGTATTGGTGTTTACATTATATAATCTGGTATTGTTTACCGGCGTAATGCTAAAGAGTCCGTTATCCCCACCTATTACATATACTAGCGAGTCGCTATACTTTAGTGCTGCAAAATCGGTTTCCGGAACAGGCATGGTTGCCAGTGTGGTAACCGCATTTGTATTTAAATTAAACACCTGCGAGCTTCCCAGTGTCCCCGAAGTATTCTCTCCGCCAAACACATAAATTGCGGTATCGCCAAAATTTATGGCTGTGCCGGCACTTACAGCCAGGTTTAGCGTATTTCCTAATACCGACCAGCTATTGGCAAGTACATCATACCTTCTTATTTCCTGTAACTGTGCTCCGCTGCCTCCTCCAAAACTATATATATATTCTGTTCCGCTCACGTTGGCATAAGCTACACAGGTTCTTGAAACAGTTGGCCCTGTTGCCAGTGTAGTCCATGAACCTGTGACACCTGCTTTTAGGTTTGCAAATGCTGCAGTCCAAAGCATAAGGAATAGTCCGAGCTTTCTAAAGTATTGGGCTGTTTTTGATAGTTGGTCTAACATATAATGCGAGTTTAACGTGGTGTATTATTTTGACGAAGGCCTGTCGGCGTTTGACGTAGCAATAGGAAGTGACGGGTTTTGTTTTGCCTCAATAATTTTTATTGCGGCTTCAGCAGCCTGCTGTTTTGTCGAAAATGCAAGCCAGCCCGGTTTGCCGGGAATAGTAGGCTGATGCACGATAAGCACTCCATCGCGATAAATATCGTAGCCAAACGTATTGGCCTTGGCGGCAATAATTTTGTAAGTGTATGTGGCCTTGTTGTTTGTATTACTGTTTGTTTGAGCTTTTAAGCTGGTTACCGCTAAAAGTAGCAGCATAGACATACCTATCTCCCTGGATAAAAACAGGTATAATGATTTTGCTTTTTGTGCTGATATACTTTTAATAAGAGGGTACGTATTTTTCATAATAAAAAATTTATATAATCAATGAGCTTATTAAGCGGAATGGTTAACCGAGGTACATGACTTATAAGACTTGGGTGCAGTTTCAGGGGATTGGGGTTGCCTATTGGCACAAATGGTGCAGCGGAGAAACAGGGTTATGGTAATGCTGATTTTGTTGAGGGTAGAGATTTCCTTCATTGTCTCATTTATGGGTTAAGCAACAAATTACCAGATTTTGTAACGTCCCAAATGTAGGCGGCTATATTGAATACAAAGCGTATTTGTTAAATTAGAAACGCACACAGAAGCCTATAATTCTGAAAAAACAGACACTCCTACAAACAAATGCGCCGGATATTTATATATCCGGCGCATAGTATAAGTAACGTAAAAGCCTACTTGTTAATAGTGAATTTCAGCATTTGACTTTCGCCGTTAATGCTAAGCTGTAGCACATATACACCATTGCTTAACATATCCGTGTTGAAGGTTTCTTTGTTTATTCCTTCAAAGGCAGAGCCTTGTATTTCTTTCACTTTTTGTCCGCCTAGATTATAGATGTTGAACAGGGCGTTGCTGTTGCTTGTGCTTAAATATTCAACAGTAATGTTGTTGGTAGCAGGGTTAGGATATACTTTTAAAGAAGCCTCTGCAAGAACTTCAATTTCTTCTTCTGTATCGGTGGTTGACCCATCTGTTCTAAATGCGGTTGAAGACGTAGATACCCGTAGTTTATAGCATTGTGTAGCACTGTTAGCGCCGCTGTAGCCATATACTTTAAGATAGTATGTTGCTGCAGAGGTTGCATTGTATTTTATCTGCTCGCTGGTGGTGCCGCCGTTTGCTGCGGTGCCAAGCTTTGTAGATGCATTGGACTTATAGAGTATCATATCATAATCGGCTGGCAGATTGGTAAGATCTATTTTAACCTTTACGTTAGGCGATGTGGTGGTAAACTTGAACCAGTCAACATCTGTAGATGGAGAAATAAAGCCATTAAAGTCTGCATTCAGGGGCGCTGTTTTGGCTGTGCCGGAGGTATTGTTTGATTCGTAAACATCGCTGCATGTAGAGGCCGTAGTAAATAAAGCAGAGCCGGTAAATGAAGCACTGCCCGAGGCACAAACAGTTTGCACCTGCCATTCGTAATTGTTTACAGCTGCAAGGCCGCTAACACTGTAAGTAGTGCCGGTTGTGGCGGCGCTTGTCCAGCTGGCGGCACCAACCAAACGGTATTGTACGTTATATCCGGTAGCACCAGCAACAGCAGCCCAGTTGAATGTGGCCGATGAAGAAGTAATAGCAGAAGTGGTTAATGAAGTAGCTAGCGCACAAGGTTGTGTACCGGTTGTGTTGAATGTAGCGGATGCCGTGAATGCAGATGAATTGCTACTGCAAACTGTTTTAACCTGCCACTCATAGCTTGTGCCTGCAACCAGGCCGTTTGCCGTGTAGCTGTTAGTGGCGGTAGAGGCTGTGCTCCATGTTGACGAGCCGGTAGCACGGTATTGAACCGTGTAGCTAACGGCACCCGACACAGCAGCCCATGTAAATGTAGCGGTGTTATCGCCCACAGCGCTGGTTGTCAAACCGGTTGCTAAGCCGCATGCAGGGCCTACAGGCTGGCAACCCATGGATGAAAGCAACGACACTCTTGAGCCTCCGGTACCAAACAGGGCGTTCATTCGGGTCGATTGGCCTTGTGTAAACATGTTCATACAACCATCGTCTGTATAGTCCATGTAGTTCATAAACATTACACCCGGCGATGCTACTGTGCATCCGTCGGTTTTTGGATATGCAGGACAGCCATAGTTTTCTCCGGCCTGGTTAGGCGTGTCGCCTACATTATCACTTCCGGTGCAACCGGTGCCATCATCGCCCCATATATGGTACAGGTTCAACCAGTGGCCTACCTCGTGGGTAGCTGTGCGGCCAAGGTTGTAAGGTGAGGCGGTACCGGGTTTAGACATGCTGCCGATAGAAGAGTATAGCAAAACCACGCCATCAGTGCTGGCTGCACCACCCGGAAACTGCGCATAACCAAGTATGCCGTTGCTAATATTGCATGACCAAATATTTAAATAGCTACCGGCAGGCCATGCATTGTCGCCACCGGTAGAAGAACTTTTTACACCGTTGTTGGTAGAGAAGGATGTTTGAGTGGTTACCTTGCGGATTATACCGGTGGTTGGGTTACCACTAGGGTCGCGCTGAGCCAGGCAAAACTGAATATTGACACCCGTAGCTAATCCTGAAAAAGCAGAAGGCGTATTGCCCGCATCCGAATTCAAGCGTGCAAAGTCCAGGTTAAGTTGGTCTATCTGTGCCTGTATCTGCGCATCCGAAATGTTTTCGGCAGCGGTGCGGTATACTACATGCACAACCACGGGTATGGTAATTACCGCTCTGCTTACATCCGGATTTTCAGCAGCAAACTGGCGGGTGTGGTCTTCTATCAATTGCATGCGGCCGGCTAAAGAAGGATCTGCCTGCAATTGTTGTAATAAATATTCCGATGATGAGCACCGGTGATAATCCTGTTGTGCGCTAAGCCAGGTTGCTGGTAGCATAAAACATAGTGAGAGTAGGGCGTAAAATCTCATTTTCATTTCTCAGGGTTTAGTAAGTAAATTAAACATAGCTAAATTAACAATAGCTTATTGCTTTGCTTTAATCTTTTGTTCTGGCTTATGGCGGGAAATAAGAGAGTTTGCGTTGGTATAAACAACATCCCTACGTTGGCATAAGCGGTTTTGTATACTTTGTATTACTACTAACCTACCGTACTGTATAGAGCTAATATCCTAATTGGAATATTTAGACACCTTTGTTTTTTAAAAAGAAGGCATGATTGCATTTCATACGGCGGATATTAAATTTTCACTGCGCAATTCAATTGCGCACAAAAAATTTATCGCTCAGCAGGTTACAGCTTACATTAACAAGAGGGACAAGAAACCGGCTTCCAGATTTCGATTAAACCTTTCTTTCATTTTTTGTACTGATGAATACTTACTGAATATCAACCGGCAGTTCCTGAATCACGATTATTATACCGATATTATAACGTTTCCGCTAGAGAATTCACCACAAGGCATTGAGGCTGAGATATATATATCAATTGACAGAGTGCTTGATAACAGCACTAAATACGGCAGTGCGATAAAAAAAGCAGTAAAAGTGGCGGCACCGTTTGCTACAGAAGCCTTTAATAATGAATTAGATAGGGTTATTTTTCATGGTGTATTGCACTTGTTGGGTTATAAGGACAAAACTACCCCCCAAAAGGCCGAAATGAGGAAAATGGAGGATAAATGGCTTAGAGAATTCCATAAGTTCTTTAAGGGGTAGCTGTTTGTTCCACATGGAACATTTTGAGCCTATAAAAGGAGTAAACCAAGGTTCCACGTGGCACATTTGTTAGGAATAGTTCATGGGTTATCATTCAATTATCAAATACTTACTTTCGCGCTATGTTTAAAGAATATGATGTAATAGTGGTGGGGGCTGGCCATGCAGGGTGCGAAGCTGCAGCCGCGGCTGCCAATATGGGAAGTAGCGTGCTGCTGGTTACCATGAACATGCAAACTATAGCTCAAATGAGTTGCAACCCCGCTATGGGTGGAATTGCCAAGGGACAAATAGTGCGTGAGATTGACGCCCTGGGAGGATACTCGGGAATAGTGAGCGATAAGAGCATGGTACAGTTCAGGATGTTAAACAGAAGCAAGGGGCCGGCAATGTGGAGTCCCCGCACTCAGAACGATAGAATGATGTTTGCAAGTGTGTGGAGAACCATGCTGGAGGGTACCAAAAATGTGGATTTCTGGCAGGATATGGTTGGTGGACTGTTGGTAAAGGGTAATAAAGTGTTGGGAATCCGTACAAGTATGGGGATAGAGATACCGGCAAAATCGGTGGTTTTGACCAATGGAACCTTCCTGAACGGGCTGATACATATAGGCGAGAAAAACTTTGGCGGCGGAAGGGCAGGAGAAAAAGCTGCACACGGAATAACGGAACAGCTGGTTGAATTGGGCTTTGAGTCGGGCAGAATGAAGACAGGTACCCCGCCACGGCTGGATGGTCGCAGCCTGGACTACAGCAAAATGGAAGAGCAGTTTGGCGATGAGGAGGTAACGGGGTTTTCGTATAAGAAAGATTCGACCCCCTTTGGAGTTAACCAACCAAGGAAACAATTAAGCTGCCACATAACCTACACCAACCAGAAGGTGCACGATATATTGAGAACAGGGTTTGATAAAAGCCCCATGTTTAGCGGCAGAATAAAAGGGCTTGGACCGCGTTATTGCCCCAGCGTGGAAGATAAAATAGACCGCTTTGCCGATAAGGAACGTCACCAACTGTTTGTAGAGCCGGAGGGATGGGATACTTGTGAGATATACGTAAACGGTTTCTCTACCAGTCTGCCCGAAGATGTGCAGTATAAGGCCCTGAAAGAAGTGCCTGGGTTTGAGAATATGAAGATGTTCAGGCCGGGATACGCTATCGAATACGATTATTTTCCGCCTACGCAGCTCGATTTATCGCTTGAGACCAAGCTAATCAAGGGATTATTCTTTGCAGGGCAAATAAATGGAACCACAGGATACGAAGAAGCTGCCTGCCAGGGCCTGATGGCAGGGATAAATGCCCACCGCTCGGCTAAGGAAGAAGAAGCGCTGGTGCTTAAGCGCTCGGATGCGTACATTGGAGTATTAATAGATGACCTGATAAATAAAGGAACGGAAGAGCCGTACCGGATGTTTACCAGCCGGGCAGAGTATAGAATACTACTTAGACAGGATAATGCAGACCTGCGACTGACCGAACTAGGCCATAAAATAGGCCTGGCAGACGATGAAAGGTATGAGCGGGTAAAGCAAAAGAAGGCTGCCATACAGGAGATAAGAGAGTTTTTGGGCAGCTATGGAGCAGAGCCGGCAGAGATAAATGCAACCCTGGAAGAAGCCGGCACAGCCGCTTTAAACCAAAAAATAAAGCTGGATAAGGTGCTGATGCGCCCCCAGGTGAGTATGAATACCCTGCGAAAAGGGGTGAAGGCACTGGATGAATTCTTAGGAAAGTACGACAGAGACTTTATAGAATCGGCTGAAATAGTAATGAAATACGATGCCTATATAGAGAAGGAGATGGAACTGGTAGAGAAAATGGGTAAGCTGGAGGATATAAAGATAAACCCTGACTTTGATTACAGTCAGCTAAAGTCGCTGAGTATAGAGGCAAGACAGAAACTGGCAAAGATAAAACCTACCAGCCTGGGCCAGGCAAGCCGTATCAGTGGCGTTTCGCCTGCCGATGTATCGGTATTACTGGTGCGTATGGGCAGATAAAAAGCAAAAGGAAAGGTGAGAGAAACAGCCAGAGGCAAACTTATGGGTAACAAAGCGGTGCTTAAAGCAAGTCTTAAAAGGCTAATGCACCTGTTGCTGTTGGTATTGGTAGTAGCTACGCAAAACCGCTGTGCCCAGGAGAGCGTCCCCCTGGGAGGGCCGCAGGATACTGCACCACCCGAGCTTAAAAAAGCAAGCCCACCCAACAAAACAATTCATTTTAGAAGCGAAAAAATAAAGCTAACGTTTAATGAATTCATAAAAGAGACCGGATTTGCTCAGACGTTAATCTCTCCACCCACTGCCAAACGCCCGGTTTTTCATGTTGAAGGACGTACACTAACCATAAAACTGAAGAGCGCCCTGCGCGATAGCACAACTTACACTATCAATTTCGGCGACGACCTGAAAGACATCAATGAGGGCAATGCAGCGCCTAACTTTACGTATGTATTTTCTACCGGCAGCTTTATCGATTCGCAAAAAGTGAACGGGAACCTCCTTTTGGCTAAAGACAACACACCTGCAAAAGATGTGGTAATTGCCCTTTATCCGAATGATTCGATAAATGGCATCTTAAGATCAAAGCCGTATTACTTTGCCAAAACAAATGAGTCCGGAAATTTTAAACTCGAAAATATTAAAGCCGGCAAGTACTGGATTTATGCATTGCAGGACGCCAACTATAATTATATATACGATCAGCCAAACGAGTTGATTGCATTCTCTGACTCACTTGTAGACCTGAACGATACAATTGCCCCAACTGTTAATTTAAATCTGTTTGATGAAAACCGTAAATTGTTAAAGTTGGACGAAGTAAGAACCCTCGGACCCGGTCAACTACAAATTGTCTACAATCGACCGGTTAAAACCTTTAAACTGGATTGGAAGGGGTATTCTAAAGATGATTTTGCCTATATATATCCAACCAACGACACTATAATATATTGGTTTTCAAAATATTACAGCGAAAAAGATACCTTTTATCTAGCCGCTAATGATACCCTTTTAGACACGCTGAGGATGGAATTGAAGTTTATAAAGAAAGATTCTCTTTATGCGGGAAACAAATATTTATTAAGTGTTCCAAATCAAGCAGTTGCACGGAAAAATGATACAACAAAAACTAATATTTCCAGTCTGCAAGAGCTTAATAAACCGCTTAAAATAAATTTCTCGAGGCCTATTACGGAAATAAGCGCGTATAAAAAGCTTCGGATTTTGGTGGATTCTACATTATCGGGCCAGGAAGCAAAATTTACGGTGGACGAAAAAACCAAAATGTTTATCCTGGTAGATTTTGAGAAAAAGGAAAACACTAAATACACGGTTGAAATTCCTGACTCAACAGTCCGCGATATTTTTGGCATGTGGAACAGAAAGCTGGTGCAGCAGTTTACCACCAACAGCAAAAACAGCTACGGCAATTTGAATATAACCCTGAAGACCGAACACCCCGAAAAATACTATGTGATAAAACTGCTGAATGCGGCAGGAGAGTTGGTGAAGGAATTTTATTTAACCGGTAACGGAGAAAGAAAAGTAAGCGTAAACAATATACTGGCCGGCAACTATAAGTTTGTTGTAATAGAAGATGAAAACAAAAACGGTGAATGGGATACCGGTAACTTTAAAGAGAAACGCCAACCGGAAAAAATATTTACCTACAAAGATAGTTACCAGCTAAAGGGCGGCTGGGATTTGGATGTGGAAGTGAAGTTTTAGCACCTCCAGGTAAGAACAACCACCCCGTCTTCGCTTCGCTCAGACACCCCTCCTTAAGTGCCACCGCGGCAGCGGCGAAGGAGGGGAATCTAACAGCCAAATACCGTTAACAACGCTTAGCGGAATATTCTCTGCATACTTTTTATGTTTGCCATACAATGGGATTAATAATACCGGTTAATGGCATAGCGCCGAAATTTGGAGATAACAACTACATAGCAGAAAATGCAACGGTGGTAGGCGACGTGGTTACAGGTGCCGATTGCAGTATCTGGTTTCAGGCGGTGGTGCGCGGCGATGTGCACTACATACGCATGGGCAACAAAGTAAATGTGCAGGATGGTGCCATACTGCACTGCACGTATCAGAAAGCACCACTTAACATAGGTAACAACGTGAGTATAGGCCACCGGGCCATTGTGCATGGCTGTACCGTGCACGATAATGTATTGATAGGCATGGGTGCTATAGTGATGGACCATGCGGTAATAGGAGAGAACAGCATTATAGCCGCCGGTGCAATTGTGCTGGAGAATACTATTGTAGAACCGGGCAGCATTTATGCAGGTATACCGGCTAAGAAAGTAAAGGAGGTTGACAAAGAAAATTTTAGAAACCTGATAGAACGTATAAGCAATAATTATGTAATGTACTCGGGCTGGTTTAAAAAGCCGGAGTAGAAAAACGTGGAACGAATGGAAGACTTAAATAAAGAAGAAGAGGTAGTATTAGTTGATGAAGAGAATAATGTGCTGGGCTATGTGGGCAAATTAGAGGCGCATAAAAAAGCGCTGCTGCACAGGGCTATTAGTGTTATCATCTTCAATAGCAAAGGTGAACAATTGGTGCAGCAACGCGCCTTCAATAAGTATCACTTTGCCGGTATATGGAGCAATAGCTGTTGCAGCCACCCGCGCAAGGATGAGTCTTTTCAGGCAGCTGCCGAGCGGCGTTTACACGAAGAGCTTGGCATTAACACACCGCTGGAAGAAGAGTTCAACTTCATCTACAAAGTATATGATGAAAAAAGCGGCCTTACAGAGTGGGAGTACGACACGGTGTTTACCGGTGTGTATGATGGCGAGGTTAATTTCAATAAAGATGAAGTAGCTGCTATAAAATGGATGAGTAACGCCGAGCTGCAAAAAGGGTTAACAGAAACACCGGAGCAGTTTTCGTTTTGGTACAAAACCATTTTTGAAGAGATGAAGAAACGGAGAACTATTACCGTTTAGCAACTCACCACACTCCTCATAAAATACAAACATAGCCCATGCACTTAGTATCGCAAGCACTTGAAACTTACGTGGAACAATTTTCATCGCCGGAAGATGAAGTGCTGCGTGAACTCTCACGCGAAACACATTTGAAAATACAAATGCCCCAAATGGTCTCTGGCCATATACAGGGTCAGATGCTGCAGTTTATATCGCAACTGCTACAGCCAAAGCGGATACTGGAGATTGGCACCTTTACCGGTTACTCGGCTATATGCCTGGCTAAAGGATTAACACCTGATGGCCTACTGCATACCATTGATATTAATGAAGAGCTACAACCTATGTGTGCCCGGTACTTTGAAAAGGCCGGTGTAGCCAACAAAATAAAGCACCATGCGGGCAATGCCAAAGAGATTATACCTACACTGGACGAGACCTTCGACCTGGTGTTTATAGATGCCGATAAAATCAATTACAGCGCATACTACGACCTGGTGTTTGATAAGGTGAGGGTTGGGGGCTACATTATTGCCGACAACGTATTGTGGAGCGGCAAGGTGCTGGATGAGAAAAAAGACAAAGATACACTGGCTATACACCAATACAACGAAAAAATTGCCAATGACCCACGTGTTAAAAACTTCATTTTAACACTTCGCGACGGGTTAAATATCGTATACAAAACAGGATAGCTCACAACATTATGTGCGCACCTTACGTTAGAATGTGGACAGCATGTGCATAAGTTCGTAATTGGTAAAAAGTCGCATCATGAAAAATCTGCTAGCCCTGTTTTCTACTCTATTGGTTTTCACTGCATCTGCCCAGCAGAAACAGGATATACTGCAATACATAGAACGATACAAACAGATAGCCATTGATGAAATGGTGCGTTCTAAAATACCCGCCAGCATTACTATAGCACAGGGTATACTGGAGTCTGGCGCCGGCACCTCGGTGCTATCGCGCAACAGCAACAATCACTTTGGTATCAAATGCAAAGAAGACTGGACCGGTGGCAAATACTACCATGATGATGATAAACCACAGGAGTGTTTCCGGGTGTATACCAATCCACGTGAATCATTTGCCGACCACTCCGACTTTTTGTTGACACGTCCGCGCTACGCGCCTTTGTTTCAGTTATCGCTTACATCGTATAAGTACTGGGCACTGGGGTTAAAAGAAGCCGGCTACGCCACCAACCCTAAATACGCCAGCCTGCTGATAAACTATATTGAAGAATATAAACTGGCTGAACTTGATATAGCGGGTGTAGCCATGATAGAGGAACGGGAAAAGATGCTGAAAGATGCACCGGCAGTGGATGAAAAAGCTATGGCTAAAATAAACGCTCACCACAACAGCCACGATAATAGCGTAGTGGTAGTTGAAGATGTAAAACCTAAGGAACACCATAAAGAAGCCGTAGTAGCGGAAGCGAAGAAAGACGAAAACGCCCGCCAGGAATACTCGGTAAATGGTATACGCGCGATAAAGGCCGAAGGCAACGAAGACCCATTTAAGGTAGCTTACGAATACAACATTGATTACTCATACATTATGCAGTATAACGACCTGACCACCGGTGAGCGTTTTAAAGATGGCGAGTATGTGTACCTGCAAAATAAAAAAGGCCGCGGAGCAGAAGCCACTTATACGGTGTTGCCGGGAGAGAGCATGCGCGACATATCGCAGAAGACAGGTGTAAAGGTGCGCGACCTGTATACCAAGAATGCCATGCACATGAACGACCAGGTACACGCCGGGCAAACAGTAAGCCTGCAGGAGAAAAGAACAGTATCTCCGCGCACAATGACCTATGCCGAATACCTGAAAGTGCAAACCAAACTGGCAGAACAAGCCAAAGCAAAACCGGCAGAAACACCGGTGCAGAAAAATGCACAACCGCAGCAGGCAGCTATTACCAATAACAACAATGCTTACCAGGTGCAGAAAAGCGATACGCTATACTCTATAGCCCGCAAGTTCAACACATCGGTAGAAGAGTTGAAAGAGAAAAACAACCTCGAAACTTCGGAGTTGAAACCAGGGCAGACGCTGGTGGTTGCAGATTAAGTCGAACTCACAAAAACATTAAAAAACGGCACCGGAAACATCCGGTGCCGTTTTTGTTATAGAACATTTGTAAGGATTACATTGTTGTAACGACAGAATAAGTAAAAACATGCACAGGGTAATACCAAATTTTTTGACAGCAGTATTTGCACTTGTTTCGCTTACTTCATGCGGGCAGAAAAACAATGCTGCAAAGGCAACAACAAATACGAAAACCAATACGATAATTATGGATGAGAATGTAAAGTTAGATACCATCACCTTTGGTGGCGGGTGTTTTTGGTGCACAGAGGCCATTTTTCAACGCCTGAACGGCGTACAGTCTGTAGCATCGGGCTATAGCGGCGGAAAGGTTAAAAACCCCACTTACCGCGAAGTATGCAGTGGCATGACCGGTCATGCCGAGGTGATACAAATAACCTATGATCAAAACAAGATAAGCCTGGCCGAGATACTGGAGGTGTTTTTTAAAACGCACGACCCTACCACGCTTAACCGCCAGGGAGGCGATGAGGGTACGCAATACCGCTCGGTAATATTTTACAACAGCAATGAGCAGAAGAAAATAGCCGAAGAAATTAAAAGCGGTCTGGACAAAAGCGGAGCGTTTGATGCACCGATAGTAACTGAAATAAGCCCGATGACCGTGTTCTACAAGGCCGAAGATTACCACCAGGATTACTATAACCTGAACAAGGATAAAAACTCATACTGTAGCTATGTAATAGTGCCTAAAATTGAAAAGTTTGAGCACTACTTTAAAGATAAGATCAAGAAGTAATACACCGGAATAATGGATAAATGGAATGACCGAAAATTCCGTGTATCCATTATTCCACCATTCCAGTGCTGTCATTACCAAAATTCCAACCATCCTTATATATTTGGCGAAAGCAAGATTGAATGGAGAAGCAGGTACGGCTTAACGACAAAACATTCCGCCTATATAAAAGCGAAAATGAAATACTTAACGCTGTAAGGAATGTGGCGCACCAGATAAACGAAGATTACATAGGCAAACGCCCTTTGCTGATACCGGTTCTTAACGGCTCGTTTATGTTTGCCAGC
>DATGXP010000385.1:0-2270 GCA_035298845.1 Chitinophagales bacterium | reverse complement strand
TTTTGAAACAAAAGCCAGCCTCGGTTACTACACCGGTAGCTGCCACGCACGACCACCAGAAGAAGCGCTACGTAACCGCCGAAGGCAATACTTACCTGCACGAGCTGGGCGTAACTACCGCCGATGGCAAAGTAAAAAGCGATAAGCAGGATAAATACCGCCAGATAAATAAGTATGTAGAAATTGTAGATGGCATTGTAAAAGAGGCCGGCCTATCTGGAAAATTTCAGGTAAGCGATATGGGAGCAGGTAAAGGTTATTTAACCTTTGCTCTATACGACTACTTAGCTAATACATTGAAACTAGAGCCGCATGTAACCGGTATAGAAATGCGCCCCGACCTGGTAGAGAAGTGCAACGGTATTGCCAGACAAACCGGCTTTACCAATCTGAATTTTATAACCGGTTCGATAGATACTGCCGAACTGCCTGCTACCGATATGCTGATAGCCCTGCATGCCTGCGATACCGCTACCGACCAGGCTATCTATCGCGGTATTACCGGTGGGGCTAAAGTGATAGTATGCGCCCCGTGCTGCCACAAGCAGGTGCGCAAGCAATTGCATCCTACCAATGAGATTAAATCAATTACCCGCTTTGGTATATTAGAAGAGCGCCAGGCTGAAATATTAACCGATACTATTCGTGCCCTTATATTAGAAGCCTTTGGTTACAAAACCAAGGTGTTTGAATTTATCTCTACCGAGCATACTCCTAAGAACCTGCTGATAACGGGTGTTAAAACTACTAACAGCGAAACGCCCAACCCCAAGGTGCTTGAGCAGATTAAAAACCTGAAAGCTTTGTATGGACTGGAGTTTCACCAGCTGGAGAAGCTGATGGGTATTTAAAATCATCTTTTCATTTAGCGATTAGTGTAATTGCCCTTTAAGTAAGAATTTATGCATTTGGTGCAAAACGCGTGTGTGCCTATGGCGCATGTTTGCAGCACAAATTTTTACTAACACTAAAAACGAAATGTAATGAAGGTATCAACTCTCTCAAAAATGGGGCTGGGTGTGTGCGCCGCTATTTTATTAATCCTATCCTCCTGTAAAAAAGAAGATAATACAACCGACCCGCCTGAGCCACCACAAAATACCGGCTGGACGCCTACTAAACTTGTAAAGGATAACTCGGGTTTCACCATTAGATATGAAGGTGACTCTACGGCAGGGGGTAGTATTCCGGGATTTAACTCGCGTATAATTCCGTTGGATATATTTAAGATAGGGCCGCTTCTGTTTTTCTCCTATTTACATGAGCGGACACTTCAACAAGGTACTAACTATTCATTTTATGGAAAATTGTTTTTTCCTAACGGCACACTGCAAAACGAATCGGGATACACCTATCCATCGGGTGGAATTCAAAAGCCATTGAGCAGCTCTTATAAATTTCTTTACGCTAAGTCGACCAGTACCAGCTTTGGCCCATACGTTGAATTGATAGATATTAAGGCAGGGACCTCGATATACGGAACTTACAATGTAGGCACTCCGCGCTATACTTACACCGGTGATGTAGTACACGACCCTACACCTTCTACGCCCTTACAACGCTTAGGCGGTGTATGGTACGGCAGCAATGAGTTTGTAATTAATAAGCAACTGCGCCGGTATGAGGATGAGCACATAGACCAGGCCACCCGCCAAAATGGTATGAAGGGAGGAGTTGTAGAGCCGATATTTAATTCGCCTAACTACATTGCTGTATTTATTGGCCGCGACAGCGTGTTTGCCTTTGTGCAGGATACTACCGCTACACCTGCTGGTGCACCTACCTGGGCAGCGCCGCTTAATGGCATTACCGGCGAGGTGCAACAGTCTTTTGTGAAAATAAGCTCTACCGGTAACAAAATTGGTATCTGTTTTCATACCGACCAGCGCTATGTTACTACCATTAGTTACGATGTAGCCAGCAATACCTTCACCAAAGTATTGGACAATACCTTGCTTACTTATAGCGGCACAGGCACCGATTTTGATATTGATGAGTTCGGCAATGCTTATTACACCGGCTATGCCGGCAATGGCAGTAATACTGCCGGCGTTTCGATATATAAACTGGATAATACCGGTAATAGTCTGGTGGGTATGGATAATTTTATGATAACCGGTTCGGTGGAATTATTGAAACATTGCGCGGGTAAGGTGTACCTGGCGCTTTCATACTACCAGGATGCCAGCGGTAATCAGAAAGGCCCGCAGTATATGTTACTTCAGCAGGATTAAGTTTGCCTCTTTAACAGTCTTAATAGAAAATTAAAC
>DATGXP010000384.1:0-2413 GCA_035298845.1 Chitinophagales bacterium | reverse complement strand
AGGGGTATAAAAAATCTCATAGTGTGTTGCTGTTGCTTAACCCATGTAAGACAGCATTTGCTGCCCTATGGTTGTTAGCGGCTAATATAAAAGAAATACAGAAGCCGGCTGTTCCTCCCACCTTTTGGGGATTAGGGGGCTTTGTACGATGATAGCTTGCAGGTCTCAGTGTACAAAGGCTACTTGCGTGCTTACATATGTGCACAGACTAACCTTGGGTACATGGCTTTACTTCGGTTTTTATAAATAAAATTTCACCTAATATGAGTAAAGGCATTACCTTAATTTGGTAAGGAGATTACCTGGTTTGGGTAAGGAGATTATTTAGCCTTAGTAGGTCGGTGTACACACCGAACGACAGGTCATGTACACGGGTTTTTGTAAGTCTCTTATATTCAAATTGTTGCAACAGGGCACAGTGTACACTTTTCAAAAGGGGCGTAGTGTACACCCACTTTTCTCCCTTGGTCGCTGTCAAATACAGATTAAAAACCGGAGTGTTTAACTCCGAAGCAATCTATTCTACCTCTGCCGGTTTCTTAAACACCCAGTATTTCTGTAGCGTAAAGTTAAAACCCAGCGACACCACGGCATCTATGCACAGGCGGCTTATCTTATAATCCAGGTGCAGCAGTTCGGTAAGCATATAGGTGCCGCTGCTTTTAAGCGCTATGCTGCCCAGTACTACTACCACAAATTTGGCCAGTTGTGTTCGTTTAGATACATCGTGCGCCTTAAAGGTCCAGTACCGGTTAAGGCTGAAGTTGACTATAGCGCCAAACATACCGCTTATAACAATCGATTTGGTATAGTGCAGGTGCCCGTATTCTGTAAGCAGAATCATAAGGCCATAGTCGAACAGGCCGCCTATAAAAGCAGATGCCTGTGCCTTGGCAAAGGTGTATACAGATTGGTAAATGGTAGGTGCAGCCGGTAGGTTAGCCTCTTGCTTTCTTTTCATTTTCGGCTCGGTCGCGCTCATCGCCCAGCTTAAGCACGTTTCTGAATTCAACAAAGTCTATTACCGTAACCACGGCTACTATAAAGCAGGCAAAAAACACCAGTATCTGCGGGTAGAACATAGAGGCCAGCAGCACCAGGCAAATGCCTATGCGCAGCTCGGTAGGTCCCAGCAGGCCCGAGTCGATAGAGTAGGAGCCGGTTATCTTATACTTCATTAAGGTAAGTATCATTATCCAGGCATAGCAGGCTATAAACAAAAAGGCCACTATCTTATATTCATCGCTCAGGTAAAAGAAGAAACCCAGACCCATCAGCACGGTGCTGGCCCAGTCCATACACATATCCAGCGCAAAGCCATACCACTTGCGCGGTATTCCGCGGTAGTAGGCTATGCGGCCATCCAGCGAGTCGCCAAACCACTGCAGCGCAAAGCCCGCAATAGATACAGCAAAAAAGTAAGGGTTGCCCTTAGCCAGGTAAAAGCCATAGAAGATAATAAGGCTGGCCACCAGCGATAGCATCGTCAGCATATCGGGTGTAACAAAAGGGGGCATTATGCGGCAGAAGAAAGCAATAGCAGCTTGTTCGGGCACGCGCAACATGTTTGTGCGTTTTCTATCGGCTGAAATCCGTTTGGCTTTTTCTGCTTCTGTAATGTCGGTTACCATGAGCGATTTGACTATTAATTAAGAGTTACAAATATGTTGTTTTAAGTTTAAAAGTTGAGCGTGGCAACATATAAGTGGATAAGATGGCTAAATTGACCGCAAAACATCAATAAATAGCTGTTTTTTATATGTTTTGGGCTTAATTAAACTCTGCTAATCTTGTATATGAATACCCGCAAAATCAGTTTTAGCCTTGTATTTGTAATGGTATATGCGCTGCTGCGCGCACAATATCCGCCCAACATATATGCCGATACGGCATATGCCCCCTTCTACTACAGCGTAGCCAGCGGTGACCCCTTGCAGGATAGGGTTATTATATGGACCAAGGTAGCCACCTTTGGCGATAGCACCACACCGGTGCTGCTTAAATGGGCCGTGGCTGCCGATACAAACTTCACGGTAGTGGTACAGCAAGGCCTTATTACCGCAAAGCCCGAAGAGGATTTTACCGCTAAGGTAGATGTGGCAAAACTTACTGCCGGGCATAAATACTATTACCGGTTTCAAACAGCCAGTGGCAGGCTATCGCAAACCGGTATAGCTCGCACGCTGCCGCCCGATACGGTAAAGCAGTTTAAACTGGCGGTGGTGTCGTGCAGTAGCATTTGGGCCGGCTACTTTAATGCCTATAAACGCATTGCCGAAAGAGAGGACATTGACTTTGTGGTACATCTCGGCGATTATGTATACGACTATGCCGATGACCAGCAGCTAAACCGCATGCCCGCCGCACCGGTTAAAGATTGCGCCAGCCTGCGCGATTGGTGCGAGCGGCACAC
>DATGXP010000383.1:0-4062 GCA_035298845.1 Chitinophagales bacterium | reverse complement strand
GTAGTTAACCAGCAGCAAACACCTATTACCCTGGTAGCCACTACCAACAGCGGCTCTACCGGTGGCAACGGCGAAGCGTATGTAGTAGCCTCGGGCGGTATGCCCCCATATACTTACCAGTGGAACAACGGTGCAGGTACCGATGATACCGCAACCGGCCTTGACCCCGGCACTTACCGTGTAACCGTGCGCGATGCTTACGGCTGCACCCAGCAAGAAACGGTAGAGATACAAGACCTTACATCGGGCATTGGCAGCATGCTTAACGGCAGCACCACCATCAGCGTATTTCCTAACCCGGCTAATAACCTGCTAAACCTGGTGATAGATGCACAGCAACAGGTGAACGCAAAGGTAGAGGTTATAGACCTAACCGGCCGCATACTTTACACCGCACCGGTTGTTGCCGCAGGGCATTATACCTACGCCATAAACACCGCTAACTTTAGCGCCGGTGTTTACACACTACAGCTAAGCGCTGATAACCAAAGCGCCCGCCAGAAATTTATAGTAGCACATTAATCAAAAAATGCCTTTATAACAGCAACGCCTCCGATACATTATCGGGGGCGTTTTTTGTTTTTAGACCTACCAGCGAAAGCAGGGTATGCACACAAAAACGCTGTGCATACCTTTTTGGCATAATAACCTTGTGTTGAAGAGTTTGTAAAAAAACGATGGGTATACCTTTGTGCACTTTCTGTGCATACCCTGGCATATGGCTGCTTTTAAGATTTTACCAAAATCGGTAATCACATTACCCGCAATTACACTGTTGCCAAGGCCAATATTAAGCGCTGGGAGGGGAAAGGCGGGAATGGGTCTGACCTGCGGTGCAAACCATAGAACAGCCTTTAGTGTGCCTACTCCTTTACCACACGCTCCACCATCGTTTTATCACCGGTGCTTACCGCCACAAAGTAAACCCCGTTAGGCAGGTAACTCAAATCCAGCATTTTGGTATAGCCGGTAGCCAGGTTTGTTTCTTTTTGCTCATACACCGTTTGCCCCATAAGGTTGGTAATAGTGAAGTTAGCATTGGCAACATACTCACCGGTAAGTGCAATAGTTATATCAGAAGTAAATGTATTAGGCCATACCTGTAGTTGGCCGGGCTGAAGGTTCTCAGTCTTGGGTTCTATTGAGTTATATTTCTCCATACAGAATTTGATAAGCCAATAATCACCTATAGAATCTGCCCAACTTGGTTCAGTTTTATATCCTCCGAGCCCAAATGATCCATTCGCTACGGCATAACATCCATCTGGAGTTTGCATAGCGCTACATCCCCCAGACATGGGGGTGAAAATAGTTTTATCCCATTGTTTGTTACCAAGGGAATCAACCTTAACTACCCAACTTTGCCACCAACCCAAATTTGGTTCGGTCTTGTCCTCACCTTCTCCAAAACCATTTACAACACCTCCAAGTAGATAACCACCATCAGTAGTTTGTTCTAAACTATAAACTTCGTTTATCGGCTCAAAGGATTTATCCCACATTTTCTCACCCGAGGCATCAATCTTAACAAGCCAGTAACCAGGTTTATTACTGGATTTGTCACCATCCATTGGGGAGCCTGAAAAGCCACCTAAAATGTAGCCCCCATCCTGCGTTTGTCGCAAACAGATTAAGTCATCAATCCATGACCCACCAAATCGTTTATCCCATTGCTTATTACCAGCTGAATCAATTTTAACTATCCAGTAATCTTCAGCATTTGAAGACCAGGGGTTTTGCGTTTTGTCACCGCCAATATCTGAATAAGAATAACCACCTAAAATGTATCCTTTGTCGTTCGTGCATTCTATGGCTTGGAGAACATCGCTTTCCACTCCTCCATAACGCTTATCCCATTGTTTTATGCCCAGCGAATCTAATTTTACAATCCAGTAGTCTGCAAAAAGTTGAGAGTGCTGGGTAGTATCCCAATTAGGCTCAGTTTTATCACCACTTATGCCAGAGCATGACCAGCCAGCCAAGATATACCCCCCATCCGGTGCTTGTAGCACAGAATGTAACTCATCATGACAGCTACCCCCAATATTATTGTCCCATTGCTTAATCCCATACTTATCTATTTTTACTACCCAATAATCTAGCCCACCTTTATCCGGTTTAGTTTTATCGCCACTTATACCACTAGATAGACCACCAAAAATAAAGCCTTCATCATCAGTTTGCTGTAAACATCTAAGATAATCGGGTATTACAGTACCAAATTTTTTGTCCCATTCCTTATAGCCGGCCGAATCAGTTTTTACCAGCCAAAAATCATGTTTATTTACACTCCAGTTATCCTGGGATTTATCTCCCCCGCTAGGTGACTCTGAATATCCTGCTAAAATAAATCCCGCATCTTTGGTTTTTTGGGCACATACGAAATGATCTAATAACAATCCTCCATATCGCTTATCCCACTGCTTGACAAACTGGTATTGAGCAGCCGATATAAACCAGTTAAAGGCAATAACAATTAATAGAATATACTTTTTCATTTTTCGCCTATTACCTTTTTTCCTATTAAACTTAACTTGCACTTATTCCACCACCAACTTTCCCCTTGCCACCATATTATTTCTACCGGTAATGCTATAAATATATAGCCCCGCGGTTAATTGGTTACGGTCTAAGCGTAGTGGCTGATTGGCCCTTATGTTTTTGGCGGCAACTACCTCGCCTATGGCATTGCTTACCGTTAAATCAAACTCACCGTTTACGCCTGTTAAGGTTAAGGTAGTGTATTCATTAAATGGGTTAGGCACTACCGTTATCTTAAAATTGTTGACAGCACCAGCAACGCCATCTTCTATACGCTCTACACCAAAATTGTAGTTGCATAGCTTTTGATTAAAGCCCGGCAGGGTAAACTGATAGTAGCCATCCACAGGCTGCACAAAATTAGTACCCTGTATATTCTGCAGTTGCAGAATGTGGGTACCAGCGGGTAAAGCCAATTGGTAATAGCCCACGGGGTTGGTTGTAGTTGTATAGCTACCTGCGCTAACAGTGGCGCCCGATTGTGGCATATCTGTGCCCACATTATACGTACCGTTACCGAACTCATCCATATATACAATACCGCATACAGTATCGTAGGCTGTGTTTACAGGCAGGGTATCCAGTACTATAGTGGCGCTGGCGGTATCGTAGCAGCCGCCACTGCCGGCCAGCAGGCTTACGGTATAGGTACCGGGCCCGGTATAAGTGTGGGTAGGGTCTATATTGGTAGATGAGATACCATCGCCAAAAAACCATTGCAGGCTACCGGCACTTGTGCTTTGGTTGGTAAAATTTACCGTGTAGTTTATTACATCATAAGTAAATGCTGCATCGGGCTCATGTGGGTTAGTAGTTACCATTATAGTATCCTGGCTGTAGCAGCCGGTAGCATCGGCCACCCGCAGGGTTAGTGGATAGCTGCCCCCTGTGGGACTTGTAAAACAAGGGCTGGCAGCCGTACTCTGCACACCGGCAAACGTCCACGTGCGGTTGGTTACAGGCCTTTCGGACATACTTGCATCGGTGGCGCACACTATACTGATATTGCAGGAGTCAACCACGCTAAATACCGGTATAGCCTCTATATGGTTAATGGCGTTAACCGCAATATTCATAGTGGTTTCATTACTGCAACCCTCGTTATCGGTAATAGTAAGCGTAACCGGGTAGGTAATTTCGGCAGCAAAACTATGGCAGGTAGTGCCGGTGCTTGTGCTTTCGCAATTGCCGCCGCTATAGCACCATTGCCAGGCGCTTATAGGCACATTACCGGTAGGGGTACTTAAATCTGTAAAGCAATAGGTAGCCACTGCGCAGCTATCGGTTTGCGCATAGCTAAAGCTGGCCGTGGGTTTTGGCCTCACTTCTACGGTTTTAGTAATGGTATCGCTGCAGCGGCCGTAGGGCTCTATTATAAGAGTAACCGGGTAAAAACCGGGCTGGGTATAGATATGGCAAGGGCTCTGTGTGGTGTCTGCCGTATTATCGGCAGGATCGGCAAAGTCCCATAGCCAGGTACTGTTAGTGTATGACCCACCGTAAGTATGTTGGGTAGAATCT
>DATGXP010000382.1:0-4080 GCA_035298845.1 Chitinophagales bacterium | reverse complement strand
TTGTTTGCTGGTAGCCATGGTAGTAGTAGTATAGAACACAATGTTACAGGGCTTTGCGCAGAGCGTAAACTTTCAGCCTGGGTTTAACCTTTATTTAGCTGCCGGCCCGCCAAAATTATCTGGTTGTTTTGCAGTTGCTGGGTGTATTTTCAATAATACTATTTTAAATTTGTGGGCCTCAGCAGTACATCTGGTTAAGATGAAATAAAGGCAAATCATCCAATATGAGCATCACAAAATTCCTGGAGAAGAAAATTATTAAGCACATGCCTTCTGTGGCCCGGGCCGTGCAAAGAAGCATGAACGACACTAAGAAAATTGAACTTGTAAAAAACGAGATGCGTAACAATGCAGAAATGACAAACTCATTGTTTCCGTACAAGGATAAATACCCGGTTAACAGTAAGATGCCCGAAAAATCGATGACCAGGGAAGAAGTAATGAGCCAGATAAAAGAGATGCATGCTGCCGAAAGCGGCCCCTGGAAATCGGGTAAAATATCGGGCTCTTTCTATCATGGCGATCAGGATCATTACGATTTTCTTAATGAGGCCTTTTCGTATTACTCTCAGATAAATTCTATCCAGCGCGATGTTTGCCCATCGCTTACAAAATTCGAAGGCGAGATAATAGCCATGACCCTCGATATCTTTAATGGCGATGCAGTTAATAAGCGTAATCCTGGCCAGAAAGCTTGTGGCTCGCTTACCACCGGTGGTACCGATAGTATCTTTCAGTCGGTTTATGCCCACCGCGAATGGGGGCTTGATAAGAAAAACATTCAACACCCGGAGGTTATTCTTCCGGTTTCTGCGCACCCTGCATTTTTCAAAGCGGCGCACTACTTAAATATGAAAGTGCATACCACCCGGCTGGATGCTAATTACCAGGCAGATGTGGCAGATATTGAAAGCAAGATTACAGCTAACACGGTGCTTATCGTAGGCTCTGCCGGTAATTACGGCCATGGCATTATAGATCCTATCGAACAGCTTTCTGAACTTGCCCTTAAGCATAATATAGGCTTACATGTAGATGGTTGCCTGGGCGGGTTTATACTGGCATGGGCACAGCCGCTGGGTATCAGTTGCCCGGTATTCGATTTCAGGTTACCCGGTGTTACAGCTATTTCGGCCGATACCCACAAATACGGCTATGCGCTAAAGGGTACTTCAACCGTTTTGTTTAGCAATGAAGAACTTAGGCGCTACCAGTATTTTGGCCAGGTAGATTGGCCGGGTGGTGTTTATATATCTACCGGTTTTAATGGAAGCAAATCGGGTGGCTTGTTTGCTGCCACATGGGCCGCTATGGTGCAATATGGTAAAGAAGGCTACCTGAAGAGGGCAAAAGCAATTTTTGAAGTAAATGCCGGTATTCAAAAAATAGTTAAGTCTGTATCTGGCCTTAAATTGTTTGGCGAGTCATTGTTTATAACAGCCATTGGTTCCGATGAGTTTAATATATATCATGTTAATGATTATTTAAAATCGAAGGGCTGGCGGATGAACGGTCAGCAAAACCCCAACGGTATTCACTTTTGTATTACAGGCCCGCAAATCACTAATCCTAATCTGCTTTCCGATTTTGAGAGAGACCTGAAAGCCGGTGTAGAGTATGCGCGTCAGCAGAAAGGCGACCCTAAGTCGGCAGCCATGTATGGTGGTGCCGGCCGCGAAATAGACCCTTCTATGTATCTGCCTATGCTTCATGCCTATACAGATGTAACACAAAGCACGTATCCATTTTAACCAGCAGGTTTACATTTTACTATGACCCACACCAACCTCAAATGTGTTTTAGCCATTGATTTGGGGTCCAGCGGCCCTAAAGTTTCGGTAGTAAATCAGCAGGGAGAAATCCTGGCTACACGCTCAGGCGTTTTTCATAACATCTATACCGATAATGGTAAAGGAGTAGAGCAGGATGCTGATGTTTGGTGGCAGGTAATTCTTATGTTGGCTAAGGAAGTAATTGATGAATCGGGTGCCGCTCAAAACATCGTTGCTATCAGCAACTGCTCACAGTATTTTAGTTCAGTACCAGTAGATAAGGAAGGCAATGCAACTTACCACGCTATCATGTGGGAAGATACAAGGGCCGCTAAATACATTAACCAGGTTATGGGTGGTTGGCCTTCTGTAATGGGGTATAATATTTTTAAAGCTGCAAAGTGGTTAGGTTCTGTAGGTATTCCTCCATTGCTTTCGGGTATCGATGGGGGAAGTCATATGCTCTTACTTAAAAATGAAAAACCTGATGCCTGGCAAAAAACATATAAAGTGCTGGAGCCATCCGATTACCTGAGTCTCAAATTCACCGGTAGGTTTTGTACCAACGAAAATACCGGCTTTGGTTACGCGCTTATTAAAAAGGCAGCCTGGAGCCAGGGCACCTTTGATAAAAAACTGATTAATACGCTGGGCCTCGATTTCGATAAATTTCCGGATATAGTACCCGTGGGTGCAAACTTAGGGACTGTAACAGCCGAAGTGGCCGGCTACCTTGGCTTGCGTAACGATGTACAAGTGTTCTCCGGTATAGTAGATACCTCTGCATTTATGGTAGGTTGTGGTGCTTTTAATGAATATGATATGGCTATAGATCTGGGCACTACACTGTCCACAGGCGTGGTAGTTTCCAAACGTATAATAGATGTATTCACCGGTGTCTTTTCGCTCACCAGCCCGGTTACGGGTAAGTATAGTATGGTAGGAGAGTTGGGCAGCGGCACCAAAGCCCTTAATTTTTTGATTCATAATTTTTTGAGGGCGGATGATGAGCTTACAAAAATAAATGAGGATACAGATTTACACTATGCGGCCATTGCAGATAAGATGGCAGCAGAATCACCAGTGGGCAGTAACGGAGTAGTTTTTATGCCCTGGATTTTTGGCTCAACATTTCCTGAACAGGACGCCAATATTCGCGGAGGATTTATTAACCTAAACCCGGTGGCCACCCGTAGTGATATGGTACGCGCTGTATTCGAATCTTATGCGCTGGCGCTTAAGTGGTCATTGCAAATTACAGAGTCACGGTTAAACCGCAAGATTGAAAAAGTGAATCTGGTAGGTGGTGGTGCGCTATGGCATACAGCAGCGCAAATTTTTGCCGATGCGCTTCAAATTCCTGTCCACATACCTGAACACCCCCGTCAAACAAACACTAAAGGAGTTGCGTTTATGTGTTTTAATAATTTAGGCATTACTACTTACAGTGATATAAGCAGCACACTCAAAACTGCTAAGATTTTTCAACCGCAGCAACAAAACTTCAGCTTTTACACTAAGCGCCTTATTTTTTATAAGCGCTTATATAAAACTATGCGGCCTCTATATGATTCCCTTAATGGAGCATCTGCATAAGTATTTTAATGCGTAGTGGTGAGAATGCTGTATTTAACTTTTACTTAGCGTTAAATTTATGTTTGCTTTAGTCTTTATTGACTAGTATACAGCCACTTAAGTCGGTATGCAACGCTCCTGTATAACATGCGGTCTAACTTATTATATTTGGCTACTAACACATTTTGAAATTGACTAATTACATGAAAAAAATTATTTCTATTATATGGTTATGTATGTTGTTGTTTGTTGTTACCGGTGCGCAGGATGTAACATTATCCGGTTCGGGTACCTGTAACGGTGCTGCTGTTACAGGTTCGTGGGTGGTGCCTTGTACAGTTACGGCCATTACTGTAGAGGTTTATGGCGGCGGTGGCGGCGGCGGTGGCGGTGGCGGTGGTAGTAATGGTGGTCTGTTCAACACCCGTGGTGGCGGTGGCGCAGGCGGCGGTGGCTATACCACTATAAGTATAAATGTAGTACCAGGCTCTACATTTACTTATGTTGTAGGTTCTGGTGGTTGTGGTGGTAGTAACGGGGGCGATGGCTCGGGCGGTGGCAACGGTACTACCGGTGGAAATAGTACATTTAATGGAACAGCAGCAGGCGGCGCCACGGTGGCTCTTACAGCTACCGGTGGCAGCAGAGGTACCGGTGGGTCCGGTACCGGTGGAAGTGCAGGTAGTGGCGGTGCAGGCGGAAACGGCTCGGGTGGGTCAACCAACGTTATGGC
>DATGXP010000381.1:0-2462 GCA_035298845.1 Chitinophagales bacterium | reverse complement strand
TTTATGACGATTACTACGTGCACGATTGCTTTGTGCGGAACGATACTATGTATGCCAGTGAAATTACCAAAGGGCAGTTTTCGGTAACGGATGTGCATAACAAAGTGCATCCAACCGCTTTTGTAAGACAGGAAACACCTTTTGCTTTTTCGCATAACACGTGGCTAAGTGATGATGGCCGCTACCTGTTTAATACCGATGAAAAAAAGTTTGCGCCGGTAACATCTTATGATATTTCGGACCTGAATAATATAAAAGAGCTAGACCAGTACCGGCACAGCGATGTGGATTCATCTATCGCACATAACACTTATTACCGCGACGGCTATTTATACACCAGCTACTATCACGACGGGGTGACTATTGCAGATGCACATAAGCCGGATAATATGATTGAGATAGGTTGGTTTGATACCTCGCCGGTGCCGCCCAGTAGCGGTTTTGCAGGGTGCTGGGGTGTTTACCCTTTCTTTCCATCGGGCAATATAATATGCAGCGACAGGCAAGAGGGCTTATTTGTGCTTAGCCCCACGCTTAAGCGCGCCTGTTATTTAGAGGGTACGGTAACCGACCAGGCGGGAAACAGGTTACCGAATATACGCACTGATATAATAGGCCACCCGCGCTATAAAAGAACGGATATACTAGGCAACTATAAAACAGGGATAGGCGATTCGGGTTTATACGATGTGCGCTTTACCGACCTGAACAACCATTGTCAGACAGTAATTATAGGCGGGGTAGAACTGAAAGAGGGAATTGTGAAGACCCTTGATGTAGCACTGGAGTGTGAGACAGCTATGGGCATTGAAAATTCCTGGGAGGAGTTACTGTTTACAGCCATGCCTACTGTATTTAGCAATACCACCCAAGTTAAGCTTCGGCACAGTACAGTTGCCACTGCCGGCATCTGGCTGATAGATGCTAGCGGTAAGCTACTAAAACAATATAGTATAGACACACCCGAGGCCACACTGGTGTTGGGCAACGACCTTAGCGCCGGGGTTTATTTTATAAGGGCCGAGTCAAATAGGGTTTCCAAAGTATTGAGGATAGTTAAGCAGTAACAAAGTTAATATTGAAATTAATGAATATATTAGCATTGACACTAATCCCAATACTATGAAGATCTTGATTTATCTATTAATAATACTGTCTTTGCCTATAGCCTCATACTCACAAAGCTGGTGCCCGGCAGGAGCTGAATGGCATTACGCGTACTATTACTGGAATCAAGTTGGGGATATACATTATAGATATACAAAAGATACAGTTGTGGAAGCCAGTGCCTGCAAAAAAATAGAGATTATACATTACAATGGTCAGCATTATAATAGTTCCCCATATTTTGTAGTAGATACCTTAATACCTAAACCCATATACACTTACTATCAAAGCGACACTGTATTCTTTTATTATGAAGAATCCCATACATGGAAACCGGTTTACTTTTTCAATGCACATGTAGGCGATACGCTGATAATGCCAATTACCGATATTATTTTCGGGGGAGACACTTATATACATGTAGTTGTAGACTCAGTTGGAAATGAAATGATAAACGATTCAATGCTTCACTACTATCATTTCCGGTTGGCAGACTCCTGTATTCAGGCATACAATCTTAGGGGCCGTGTTTCCCAAACGTTGGGCATGCAAGTCAATAATTTGGTTCCTACCTGGTATTGTGTCAGCGATCAACATGACTACTTCTTTTGTAGCTATAAGGACTCCATATCTCCGGTATATCCCAGTACAGCCAATTGTCAGCTTAGGCCAGTTGGTATTGAAGAAATAACAGGTGAAGAAGCTAGTTTTCAATTGTATCCAAATCCGGCAAATGAAACAGTTAGTATTAGTATCTCAAAAGTGTTACAAAATAACACAATAGTCATCAGTGATGCAACAGGAAAAATAGTTTGCACTTTTGTTGAAAACGCCTCAGCTATTACGTTATCTACAGGTGATTATTTGCAGGGAATATATATAGTTACCCTAATCAACCACGCTGGTTTTAAATTATCCCGCCGTTTGGTAATAGTGCGGTAAAATAAAATTTAGAATATAAAATTCCACAAGCCATTGTTTTTTAGACATTTACATATATAAACGGGATATTTTCCACCTTTTAAGTATATCGCCCCTCTACCACTAGTTAATGATGCGATAAGTTACATGCAACAAAAGGAAGGTTTCTAGCACTATCCAGTTATTAGGACAAAATGGATAATAAGCCTGTTAAAACCCATTACTTTTCAATATCGGCTATTCTTATATATTTGCGCCCGCCCCGCCCAAAAGGCAGGACAGGCTTTTTAAAGATTTTAAACAAAACCACAAATGCAGAACCTTAAAGGAATTATTAAATTTTTCACCTGGGTATTGATCTTCGTGTGCCTGGTACAATTGTCGTTTACCTTCGTAGCACAATACGTAGAAGGTAAAGCAGATGCTTATGCTGC
>DATGXP010000380.1:0-1705 GCA_035298845.1 Chitinophagales bacterium | reverse complement strand
AAGGATGAACTGAAGAACCCTATGTATGCTACCGGTTTAGGTTTGGTATTAGAAGGTTTCCGCCAGTATAACGATTTGGATGAAGCCGACAGAAGGAGGTTCTATCCTGAGCTATTCCCGGTGGAAGAACCAGTAATACCTGAGTCTGTGGCTACAGAAACTATAATTACCGAACCGGTAATGGAAGAGGAAGAAATAATGATTGAAGAACCGCAGCAAAAGGTAGAAACAACTACTGTAAAGCGCAAAGGCAATTTCTTAAAAGAAATGGCGACCGTTTTTCAGGATTGGTTTAAAGACGAGCGCGTTAACGGCGATTTCGACGAGTAGCCCTTGGTTTTGCCATCCCGGTCGTAGGTTTTACGGAATGCGGGATACTATATAGGTAACATTCCCCCACGCTAAAGCTTTAGGAATGGAAGTATTGAATAAACCGGAGATGGAGCTTGTGGCAGAATTAAAAAAGCTGCGCGTGGACCGCGACCCCTTGTTTGTAGAAAGATCGGAAAAATATCTTGCCTCGGCAGAAGACGAAATAAACAAGCGTCTTGCTGCCGAGATTCTTTTTCAGCAGGTAGTATACTATAATAATGTGATTGGCCACTACGAGTTGAGCAACCGTCTAGCGGTTACCTGCTTGCACTATGCCAATTTGCTAAGTAACTATACCCTGGAGGCTAATGTGCTGCGCATGATGGGTGTAAACTACGATTGCCTGGGCCAGGTGATGAAAGCCCGGAAAGCCTATGATGAGGGGGCAGCTATTCTGGAAACAAAAGCAGAACGTACTACTGAGGATAAAGAGATATTGGCCGGTATATACTTTAATATAGTAAGCCTGTATAAAGAACTGGATATAGATGAATCGCGGTTGCAGTTTATAGATAAGTCCTTTAAGCTGTTTACCGAGATTGAGAATAAACAAGGTATTGCACGCTGCTACATAGCTTACGCCAACAATTTTCCCGATGTAAAGAACTCCGGTTTAGCCATCGAATACTACAGGCTGGCGGCCGATATTTTTGGGAAAATAAATGACCGGCGTGGGTTGGGCAACTGCCAGGTGGGCATAGGCTACCAACTGGGCCTGCAAGGCAAGTTTGATGAGGCCTTGACGATATTATACGAGGGTATAGAAAACCTTAAGAAGTCGAGCAATGAGTTTACTACTATGCAGGGTTATTTTAATCTGGCCATAGTATTGCGGCTGCAAAAGCGGTACGATGATGCCATTTACTTTTTAAGGCTGGTACAAAGCATATCGGAAAGTTACAAAGTAAACATGAACATGATGTTTTTGTATGAAGAATGGGCACTGACATTAGAAGAAAGAGGGGATTATAAAGAGGCGTTGGAGTATCAAAAGAAATACCAGCAGGAGCGCGAGAAGGCGCACCAGTTTGATAAGGATACAACTGAGCGTTCACATGCCTGATGTTTGGCTTTTATCCACGTGTATTCTTTTTATTACACAGCACATTTACAAGTAGATAATTGTATTGGATTTTAGTTGCATTGGTGGTAGCATCAGAGGCATATTTGTAACACAAAGGACAACACAATTTTTTAACGCCTGGTGCCGGCACTTCTCATAGAGCCACGCAGGACAAAAAAACAAAAACAATGGAACCTCTTTTTCAATTCGACTTGCCGAAAGACCAGTCATCTATCATCAAGGTATTTGGTGTAGGCGGTGGTGGCAGCA
>DATGXP010000379.1:0-5254 GCA_035298845.1 Chitinophagales bacterium | reverse complement strand
ATACCTCCATCTCTTGCAGTACGCCGCGGAAAATTCCATTCCAGCCGATGCTTTGGTCGTTTGTTTCAAACACCTTTTCGCCCCAACGGTTATATATTCTAAAAGTAAGCCCCACAATGCCGCGGCCTTCTACCCGCACTTCATCGTTAATGCCATCACCGTTTGGCGAGAACGCATTAGGCACCCCTACCAAACCGGTGAACGAGATGAATATGTTTTTGCAGATAGTATCGGCGCAGGCATTGTTGCTGGCCTGCAGGCACACAGTTTTGGTATAAATACTTTCGTACGTATGCACCGGGTTCTCTTCTACACTGCTGCTGCCGTCGCCAAAATCCCAATAGAGGTTCTGGTAGGCAAAGCTGCGGTTGATAAACTCTACCGGAAACTCAAACTTAAAGGTATCGCCATCGGTAGTAAAATCGGCGATGGGCTGCGCAAACACCTGCACCGGGTGCGTAACCGTAGCGGTTACATCGCAGGTGGTAGTATCTACTATAGTAAGTTCTACCTGCTTAATGCCGATAGCATTGTAGAAGTGACCCGGAGAGTATTGTGAACTGATGGTAGCATCGCCAAAATTCCAGGTATAGCTTGCAGTAGGGCTGCCCAGGTTATTAAACTGCACGGAGGTTCCCAGGCATACATCGTCGGCCGTAAAATCTACAAACACATTAGGCAGCAGCACGGCATCTTTTGAAATAGTATCCAGCGGATGGCACCGGTTAGTATCCTGCACTATCAGTGTAATAGTATAAGTGCCGGGCATGTTGTACGAGTGGTTCTCATTTACATTAGTGGATGTTGTGCCATCGCCAAAATCCCAGAAATTATCCACGGCATTAGTGCTTGTGTTTACCAGATCCAGCACCAGGTTCGAGTCGCAGTCATTCAACACTATCAAATTAAAATCGGCATGTACCGAATCGTTTATAACTGTAACCTGTCCAAAAGCAGAATCGGTACCCACACAGGCATTGGTATCAGTAGCCAGCACTACTACATTAAAGGTGCCCACGTTGTTATAAGTATGCGAAACCGTATCGCCGCTGAGCGAGCTGCCATCGCCAAAGTACCATACAAAATCGGTAGAAAGTAAAACAGAGCTGCCGATAAAGTTGGCAGTAAACGGATAGCACCCACCGGTATCGGGTATAGTCATAGAAACATTCAACGGCACTAAACTGATGGCTATCTGCTCGGTATCTACCGGTTTGCAGAACATTGATAAATCGGTAAGCGTATGCGTAATAGTAAACGTACCTGCTGTGTTGTATACATGGTAAGCGGTATCTACGTTATTGAGTTGTGTGCCATCGCCAAAATCCCACACCTGCGAATCTTCGCCGGTATAATTGGCCCACACCGTAACCTGCACCGAATCGCAGCCAAAGAACCGCCGGGTAAACCCAAAGGCCGCATCGGCCGATGAATCGATAGTTACAATAATGGCATTGGCTGTATCGCGTATGTTGCACGATGAAGAATCTACCACTATAAGCTGCACCGCAAATGAATCTACATAGGTATAAGTATGTGTGTTGTTGTTTTGGTTAGAAGTTGTGCTGTCGCCAAAATCCCAGAAGTAAGTGGCAGTAGGTACAAACGGCGCATTGAAGTTTACGGTAAGCGGTATGCAGCCACCGGTACTGCTGGCTGCAAAGTTAGCATCAACCTGCTGAGGTATTATTACCTGGCTGGTAAATGTATCGGCAAGGCTGCAGCGGGTAGTATCTGAAACTATTAACCGGATATTATATGTACCCGGCCCTGCGTAGGTGTGCGAAATAGAATCGGTGTTGTACTGTGCCCCATCGCCCATGGTCCAGGCGTAATTGGCCGATGAGTAACTTTCGGTACGCAGGGTTATAGAGTTGGTATAGCAATCTATATTCAGGTTAGGTAAAAAATTAGCTGCTATCGAATCATCGCGCACCCATACGTCCAGGTAGGCGGTGTCGGCTATGTTGCACGAGTTGGAATCTATACCCACCAGCATTACGCGGTAAGTGCCGGTATCGGTATAAGTATACACCGGGTTAAGCTGGTTAGAGGTTACACTATCGGCCAGGTACCAGGTTATAGACTGTGCATTGCTGGTAGCCTGAAACTGCACCGTAAGCGGCACGCAACCGGTAGCACGCGGGTATGCATCAATGGCCACCTGTGTGCCCGAGAGGTTGAATTCAATCTTTAAACCAAGCTCGTTACAGTTGGCGCTAAGATTTACCGGGCCCACCACACCCGGGGTAGTAGGGGTTTGCGGCGAACCGTTGCCATTGTTATTACCGCAGCCGGCGCAGATGGCTTCGTATATTACACCCCGCTTATCAAACCGGCTGGTGCCACCATCTACGTGTTCTATACCGCCGTTGGCACCAAAGTAAGACCCATACAAAATGTTCTGGGCATTTTTAGCCAGCACAAAAAAGTAGAAGTCGGTGCCATCGGTAGTGCTTTGCAGTGCATCCGGTGTAAGCGGCATGTTATACATGTTGTTCTGGAAATTAGGGAATGAGTTGCTGTTGGTTCCCCAGCCTGATACATACACATTTTCGCAGGTATCTACCAGGAAAGCCGTAGGCGAAATATTAGGGCGGCCTATGCCGCTGCCAAAGCGTGTAGAGTAAAATATATTAGCCAGGGCAGGATTCGTTTTGGTAATAAACTGTCCGCTGTTGGCGTTAGAATAGGGGGCATTTTGTATAGGGTAGTTGCCATCTGTTTGCCCTACAAAATAAACGTTGCCGGTAGCATCCAGCTTTACAAAATATACCTGGTCGTTGCCAGAGGTGCCAACGTATGACGAACTGAGCAATTGCGTGCCGGTAGCATTTATGTGCGCTACAAAGCCATCGTACATACCGCCCTGGTAGGTGCTATGCAGTGTACCGGCAGTAGTAGGAAAATTGTTACTCATAGTTCCACCGGCTACATACAGTGTACCGTTAGGGCCTAAATCGAGCGAGTAGCAGGCATCATCTGAAGTGCCACCTAAAAAGGTGCTCCATAGCAGGGCTGAGCAATTGCTGTTAAGTTTAAATGCGCAGCCATCCTGGCTGCCGCCGTATACCGATTGTATGGCGCCACCTGTACATGGGTAATCAAATGATTGTGTGCAACTGGCTACATAAATATTGTTGGCGGCATCTACGTTTACTTCGCCGCGGTTCTGGTCGCCATAGTTGCGTTTTAGTTGCCCCGAGGTAAACTCACCGGGGTCGAAGTTAATACCATCGGTGCCTACACCACCTAAAAATGTAGAGCCAAGCAAAGCAGTACCGGCGGCATTTAATTTGGTAACTACTATATCGCCATTGCCATTGTAGCTGTTATCATAAGCATTGCCCAAAACCGGGTAGTTGGCAGAGTAGGCCACACCATAAATTATAAGGTTGTTTTGCGGGTCTACCACCAGTGAGTGGGGCGTCTCGTTATCGTTGCCACCTATATAAGTGGAGTAGAGCATCTGGGTGCCATTGGCCGAAAACTTGGTAATACCCATATCGCAGGCAAACCCAATACCGTTGCCACTGCCGGGTGGTGTAGGGGTGCCGTTTAGCCCTGTACCCCCGCCCCATACTGTTTGAAAAGCGCCGGGTGTAGTGGGATATGTAGAGCCGGGGTCGTCATTATTTACATAGCCGCCCACATACATATTACCCGCTGCATCATACGTAGCGGTGTAGCCCCAGTTATCGCCGGTGGCACCCGTGTAGGTAGAAAATACGATAGTGGGGTCTATTACCAGTTCAAAATTTTCATCGTAGCCATCGGGTAATTCAAAGCTTACTTCATTGCCGGTTAAAACAAAATTACACTTCACCGGTTTTTTAGAACCATTAATGGGCTGATAAGCAAAGGGTTTTTCTTCGGCCACCTCGCCGGTAGAAAGTTTTATGCGCAGCTCGCCATTTTTAATGCGCAACTCATCTACCCCGTTATAACGCACTTTAATTTTAGAGGCATCGGCATGTGGTTTCAGTATCCAATCGTATTTCAACTGGCTGTTGTGCTGTGTGTATACCGCCAGGTCTATACCATCGTACACGTTGGCGTAGTTTACCTGCTCATATATTTTTACACCGGTAGCCCAGCGGGTAGGGTCGTTGCCAAGGTAGTAGTTGGCATAATCGCCAAAAGCACTTTTGGGATTTAGCTGCGGGTTAAGGTTCGCGCCTACAAACTCCTCGCGGAAAGAGTGGCCCCTGATGGTATGGCTTTCGCCATCGCCAGGGTGGTGGGCATGGCCCATATCCTGCGCCGAGTAAAGGAAAAAGTAGAAGGCATTTTTTTCGAGCCAGACACTACCGCCCGGTATACGGCTGCGGTACGAAATATTAGAATGCCACTGGCCTTTGTTTTCGGTAAACCTTAACTGCGCCTGTTGGGGCATATGCACAGTAGTAGCCTGCGCCATGGCGGCACTACAATACAAACACCATAAAGCAAGAAAGAGGACGATTCTTTTCACAGGGGACAGGTTCTAGCATTAAATATAAATAAAAATGCTTGTGAGCAGCCTATCCGGTAAAGATTTACTTTTTGCAAAAAACAGCCTTAAAATTTAGGCTGCAATAAGGGCTATCTGCAGCAGGCTTTCCACCTCTTTTAACTGGATGTTTGTCTTTTTTAAGTGTGGTTTATTACCTGTTTTTAGCAATATCTCTTTGCTTTTCAGCAACAAATCGCGCGCCTCTGCCAGGCGGTTGGTTTCTTTATATACCACTGCCAGGTTGTAGTAGCTGATGCTGGTTTCGTCAGGCGCGCCCAGTTTAACACGCAAATCAAGCGATTTGCTCAGGTATTCTTCTGCCTTATCAAACTGGTGGCGCTGTATGTAGCAGGTGCCTATGTTGCTGTAAACTGCAGCCATATTTACCAGGTCAAACACCCCTTCATATATTTCGGCTGCCTGCATATATATCTTCAGTGCTTCTTCGTTATCACCTGCATTAATTATCACATTGCCCAGGCCCATCAGGCAGCCCGCCCTCCGGATGGCAAACCGTTCCTCCTGCAGCAATTCCAACGCCTGCTTTATATACTCTGCAGCCCGTGGTGAGCCTGAAAAACCATTGCGGAACTCTTCATTCATAGCCAGGGCTATCAGGGCATCGGTCTTTATGGTCGTCATCGAATCTTCATCATCCATTACAGTTTCGAGCGATTTATTCAGGTTGGTCTCGGCCTCATCATGTTGGCCCAAATGTATATAGCTATGCCCCACTACCCAGTAATGGCGCGCAATAAA
>DATGXP010000378.1:0-4979 GCA_035298845.1 Chitinophagales bacterium | reverse complement strand
AATGGACACCTATCATGTAATTGGGTTAATGAGTGGCAGCTCGTTGGACGGGCTGGATATTGCTTATTGCCGATTTGGGCAATTAAATGGCCGGTGGGAATTTGAAATAGTGTATACGGATGTCGCTGAGTATCCTAATATATGGATACCGAAATTTAAAAGCCTGCCAACGAATGACGCCAAAGCACTTTGGGAAACGCATGCAGCGCTTGGGCATTACTTTGGCGAGCGGGTAAGCGACTTTATAAATAAGTACTCACTGCAAGGCAAAGTTGATTTGGTGGCTTCGCACGGGCACACCATTTTTCATTTTCCGGGCAATCGATTTACAACGCAGATAGGTGACGGGGCTGCAATTGCAGCACGGGCCGGTGTACCGGTGGTATGCGATTTTCGCACCAGCGATATTGCCAATGGCGGGCAAGGTACTCCCATAGTGCCTATTGGCGATAAGTTGCTATTTAATGATTATAAGTTTTGCCTGAATATAGGGGGCATAGCTAACATATCCTGCAAGACAAAAACAGGAATAGTTGCCTTTGATATTTGTGCTGCCAACCAGGTGCTAAATCATTTTGCACAAACACAGGGCAAAGAATATGATGCCGGTGGAGAAATTGCACAAAAAGGCATACTGAATATTGAAATGTTAGACCGGTTGAACACGCTTCAGTTTTATAAACACAGCTATCCAAAGTCTTTAGACAATAGCTTTTCGCGGGACATGGTTTTACCCATCATGGAAGAGTTTTCGATTTCGGTAGAGGATAAAATGCATACTTATGTGCAACATATAGCTATTCAAATTGCAGCGCATGTAAATGGCATAGCTGCCAGAGAAAATATATCCATTACCGCCCGGGATAAAATGCTGGTAACCGGTGGCGGGGCGTTTAATACATTTTTGATTGAGCGAATGAGCACGCTGGGAATTGATGTTGAAGTGCCTAACGAAGAACTAGTGAAGTTTAAAGAGGCAGTTGTAATTGCACTGATGGGGGTATTGCGAATGCGCAATGAAGTAAATGTGCTGAGTAGTGTAACTGGTGCAAGCAAGGATACAGTAGGGGGAGCGGTTTATTTGCCCTAAACTACTACTCGTGATTCTTCATCTGTAGATTCACTAGCTCTATCCGCTTATCCGAGGCCTTTAATACTTTAATGTGAAAACCGTTAAGGTCTATCACAGTGCCCGCTTCTGGTATATCTTCAAACCCGCTGATGATGTAGCCCGATAGGGTAGAGTATTCACCCTCGGGTATGTTCAGGTTATATTCCTGGTTAAGATAATCAACCTCTAAGCGTCCCGAGAGAACATATTCTGTTTCCGAAACCTTCTTTTCGGCCAGGTTTTCTTCATCGTGCTCATCCTGTATATCGCCAAAAATTTCCTCCATTAAATCTTCCAGCGTAATAATACCAGCTGTACCACCATATTCATCTACCACCCAGGCAACGTTTTTCTTATCGCGGATAAATTGCAGCATAAGATCGCGGGCGGTCATACTTTCGGGTATTACCAATATTGGCCGTATCAGCTGGCGGAACGATTGGTCGGCACGCAGCAAATCAAAATGGTGCACATAGCCCAGTATTTTGTCAATACTATCGTTGCAAACAATAACGCGTGACAGCTTGGTCTCTACAAATTTTTTCTTCAGCGCTTCCAGGCCATCGGTTATATCAATTGCCTGAATCTCGGGCCTGGGTACCATGCAACTGCGCACTTTTACATCTTTCAGGTAAAGGGCCTTCTCAAAAATTTCAGAGTTCAGGTGGTCGGTTTCGTCGGCTCCAACACCATCGGTTACAGCTGTTTCTTTTACAAGATATTCCAGGTCTTCTTTAGTAAAAGCCTGGGCACTTTCTACCAAATCAGAGCCTACTATCAACTTGATGAGCTTGCGTGAAAGCCAGTGAAACAAATCGGCCAGCGGCCTAAGCAGCCAGTAAATACCCTGCATGGGGTATGCAAACAGCAGCAGGGTTTGGTCGCTGTTTACCCGAAACAGAATTTTGGGAATCAGTTCACCAAAAATGAGAATGATAAACGTGGTAAAAATGGTTTGGATAACCAGCAGGGCTATTTCTCCCTCGGGCAATAGCGGAAAGTGCTGTGGCGTTAGAAAATTAGCCGTAACACTACCAAAAAGCACCAGCGAAATATTAAGCCCTATAAGCATAGTGCTTATAAAGCGGCCGGGGTTCTGGTTAAAAAACGAAATGATTTTACCGCGCGAAGAGCCTTTCTCTTTCAGCAACTCTACACGTAGTTTATTAGCCGATACAAAGGCAGTTTCTATACCCGAAAAAAAGGCGATAAACAACAGGGCTACTACTATTCCAAAGGGTTCCATTTACTTGGCGGGATTATGTTTTTGCTCGTTTTCCTCAATCATTTTCTCGCGGAAACGGCGCTGCCCGCGGATGTTATACCAGATAAGTATACAAAACAATCCGCAGAAAAAGGGAAAATATACCCGGTTGTCAAAACTGCGTAAGGTTACCAGGTTATACAGGCCTACTACAAAGGCCAATACACACACACCTATCCATGCTTTTTCGAAATACCGCAACATTTTCATGGGGGTAAATGTAAGCATTAAGAAACAAACCGTTTAAAGACTATATAGCCTCTTTACAACATCTGCTAAAATGTATAGCGGGCATGGGGCAAATAATTAAGTTTGCGGCTTCATGGATATTATTCGTTTATTACCCGATAACATAGCTAACCAGATTGCTGCCGGAGAGGTTATTCAGCGGCCATCCAGCGCGGTGAAAGAGTTGCTGGAAAACTCTATCGACTCGGGCGCTACCCACATAAAACTGATAGTAAAACAGGCCGGTAAAAGCCTGGTGCAGGTAATAGATAACGGCTGCGGCATGAGCGATACCGATGCGCGCATGTGTTTTGAGAAACATGCCACCAGCAAAATACGGGCTGCCGAAGACCTGTTTAACATACGCACTATGGGGTTTAGGGGCGAAGCGCTTGCTTCTATTGCATCTATAGCCCAGGTAGAAATGAAAACCCGCCAGACCGGCGACCAACTGGGCACTTGTATAGAGATAGAAGGTATGAAGGTGCTTAAGCAGGAGCCTTGCCAAACACCCGAGGGCACTTCTATAGCCATGAAGAACCTTTTCTTCAACGTGCCGGCACGCCGCAATTTTTTAAAAAGCGACTCGGTAGAGCTGAAGAATATTATAGAGGAGTTCCAGCGCGTAGCGCTGGCGCACCCTAAAATAGGGTTTCAGTTGTTTAATAACGATAACGAAGTATATCATCTTAAATCAGGCAATCTAAAGCAGCGTATCATCGGTTTGTTTGGCGATAACTATGCCGGTAAAATGGTACCGGTAGAAGAAAAAAGCTATGCCCTGCATGTATATGGTTTTGTAGGTAAGCCAGAGTTCAGTAAGAAGACCCGCGGCGAACAGTTTGTGTTTGTAAACAACCGGTTTATCAAATCGCCTTACTTAAACCACGCAGTTTCTACCGCCTTCGACCAGATGCTGCCCCAGGGCAGTTTCCCGTTCTATGTATTGTTTTTAGATATCGACCCGGCGCGTATTGATATAAACGTACACCCGGCCAAAAACGAGATAAAGTTTGAGGATGAAAAGCTCGTTTACACCTTTGTAAACTTGGGGGTAAAGCATGCACTTGGTGCTTACAGTGTTTCGCCATCTATCGATTTTAACCAGGAGCATCACCTTAACAACAACGATACTTTTACACAGCAACCGCGCACTTGGCTGGAGATAACCCAGCAGGCCACTACCACCCGCGATGCTAAAAAATTTGCACCGCCCTCTAATTTTCAGCCGCTTACCAAACGCGAAGAGGGCAATGTGAAAAATTGGGAAAAGGCATATGACATAGGTAAGACTCCGGAGAACAAAAATCAGAAATCAGAAATAGCCGGAGATTTTGTAACCCATACAGATAAGCAGATAGCAGATAATGATGCCTACAAAGAGGCCGTGCCACCGCACCAGGTACAACGCAAGTATATCGTATCACAAATAAAAAGCGGGTTCATACTAATAGACCAGCAGGCGGCGCATGAACGTGTGATGTATGAGCGCTACCTGCGCATGTTGGAAAAGAACAGGAACGAAAGCCAGCGTCAGCTGTTTCCTCAAAGCCTGGAACTGAACGCTATGGACGCGCAGATACTGCTGGAGATATTGCCCGAAGTAAACGGGCTTGGTTTCGATATACAGGAGTTTGGCAAAAACAGCTTTGTTATTCACGGTTTCCCCGCCGACCTGGTGCAGGAAAACGAGAAGAAAATAGTAGAGGAAATGATAGAGCAGTTTAAAATGAATGCACAGGTTACCAAACTTAGCAAGCGCGAAAACCTGGCTAAATCACTGGCTTATAGTTCTAGTATTAAAGCCGGCAAAAAACTGAGTGTAGAAGAAATGAAGACCTTGATTGACGAACTGTTTGCCTGCGAAAATGCCTTTACCGCACCCAACGGACGGTTTACTTTTATAACAATTGGTAACGATGAACTGGAAAAGCGCTTTGAAAACAAATAATCGCACCGCTCAATCGTTTTATCCTTTCAAATTAGATTTGTATTGCCATGTTTAATAATATAGATACACGCAGCGTAACGTTCAACATCATTTTTATAAATGTGGTGCTGTTTGCTGTTAGTTCATTTAAGCCCGAAATAGGGCAATACCTGAGCCTGCACTATTTTTTCAATAACCACGATTACCTGCAGCGCCTGGCCGATGGCACTATTAACCCTGAGCGTTTTCCCAATCTTTATCAGTTTGCTGAGCAAGCCAGCTATTATCACGCAGTTGGTGATTTTTTACCGGTGCAGATAATCAGCCACCTGTTTATGCATGCCAACATTAGCCACATCTTCTTCAATATGTTTGGCTTGTTTATGCTGGGCAGTTTGCTGGAGAGGCTGTGGGGCCCACAGCGCTATCTTTTATTCTACATGATA
>DATGXP010000377.1:0-3402 GCA_035298845.1 Chitinophagales bacterium | reverse complement strand
TATCTATAAGCGTATGCGTAACATCATCGTATAGGCTCCATGTTGTTTCCTGTGGGAAATTATCGGGCGTAATAGTAACCACTACCTTAACCTGGCCGCTGCCGCATACAGATTGGCCGCATAGGCCGGTATATACCACCAGCGTCAATAGCATCACGTAAAATTTCTTCATGCTATAAAGGTAGGATAAAAATGAAATTGGCTGGCTTTGTTACCTTCTATTGTTAATAGTAGGTATAGCTGTCAGTGTTTTTCAGGTTACCGTTACGGTCGAACGTTTTAACCTGCGAAACACGTTGAAGGCCATCGAGCACATATTCAAACTCCTGTACGTAATCGCCATACAGCGAGCTATAACGAAGCGATTTTCTCACCAAAGATTTAGTGTCGGTGCCAAGGTAAGTTTGGCCGGTGAACACGCTGCCTAATGATGTGGGGCCATCGAAATAGGTTTGGAAGTACGAGTAAGTGCTGTTGGTATTTGTAGAGTCGAATATGGAGTAATTCAGTAGGTCATCGCCACCATACCAGGCATATTCTGTTTTGGCCGATAGGGTGTTGTTGGCGTTGTAAGTTAATTCGCTGGTTTTATGCTTGTTACTGTCATAGGTATATTCGGTAGTAGATAGAAGTGTTCCGCCACCATCGGTCAGTGCTGCATGGATGGCCAGTCCCAAACTATTAAGCTCTAAGCGGTTGATAGAGATAACAGCCCCTGCCGTGTTATAATTGGTTTGGGTAACTGATACCGAGTCATAATTAAATGTGCTTCTGCTGCCATCGCTTACCTGTATGCTTTCTACCAGCCCCGAGGTATTATATGTATAGCTGTATGTTTGGTTGTTGCTGCCATAAGTAACTGATTTTACTTTGGTGGTAGTTGGGTCGAAGTACGTGAGCTGTTTGTCTTCATCTTTTTTACTGCACGAGGCTATAAATAATAAGCCAATAATCAGGGATAGGTAAATGGGTGCTTTCATTAAATGGGTTTTAGGTTCGGTTTCACAACGCACTTCTGAAATTAATATTTTAGTACAGAAGGCATACTACGCAGATGCTGATAGGGTACAATTGGTTGCGTTATGCAGGTTACGCGTCGAAACCGGCATAGTCAGAAAGCTTTACCGGGGTGTATACCATGTTCTCTTCTTTCGAATAGTGCTCTTCTATTTCTAAAAGAATATCCAGTATATCTTGTGTAGTCGGTGCTGTAACCAAACGCGAGCGGAAAGGTTTGATGTGCGGTAAGCCGGCAAAGTAAGGGCCATAGTGGCGGCGCATTTCAAAAATTCCTACTTTTTCGCCCTTCCATTGTATGCTTTTAAGCAGGTGTGTGCGGGCTGCATCCAGGCGCTCGGCCAGGGTAGGCGGCGCATGGTGGGTGCCGGTAGCCATGTAGTGCTTTATTTCTCGGAAGATAAATGGGTGGCCAATAGATGCGCGGCCTATCATAGCACCATCTGCACCATATTTCTTCATCATATCTACGGCCTTTTCGGGTGTATTGATGTCGCCATTGCCAAATACCGGAATATGCAAACGCGGGTTGTTTTTTACTTTTTCTATCCACTCCCAGCGCGCACTGCCGTTATACATCTGGTGCTTGGTTCGGCAGTGTATGGATATTGCTTTTATACCTACATCCTGCAGGCGCTCGGCTACTTCTACTATGCGTATGGTGCTGTCATCCCAACCCAAACGGGTTTTTACCGTAACAGGCAGGTTAGTGCCTTTTACAATGGCGGCGGTCAGGGCTACCATTTTATCTATATCCCGCAGTATTCCCGAACCGGCATTGCGGCACACTACATTTTTAACTGGGCAACCATAGTTAATATCCAGTACTTCGGGCTTGGCAGCCTCTACTATAGCAGCGCTGCGCACCATGGCATCTTCTTCCCCGCCAAATATCTGTATACCAACAGGGCGCTCATCGTCAAATATATCGAGCTTTTTTATGCTCTTATCGGCATCGCGTATCAACCCATCCGAACTAATAAATTCAGTGTACAGCATATCGGCACCATACCTTTTGCACAAATGGCGAAACGGAGGGTCGCTCACGTCTTCCATGGGGGCCAAAAGCAAAGGCATGTCTGGCAATTCTATATGTCCTATTTTTACCATAAAAATGGCTGCAAATATACGTATAAAATGGGTAAAGGCACCGCGTAATATCGCAGTGGTAGGAATAAATGTATAAAATGTTACATTTAACACGGCATTACACCCATGAGTAAGAATACGTTAACCAAAGTTTTTTTCCCGGCGCTCGCCTTTCTGATTTCTTTTTCAGCCTACTTTTTTACACGCTCTGCATCTCTTGGCTTTTCCGATGCTGCTGAGTTTGCCCTGGTAACCAAACTTGGTTCTATAGCCCACGGCCCGGGCTTTCCGGCATATGTTTTTTTAGGCTGGGTATGGGCAGGCATGTTATCGGTCCTGGGCGCTAATCATTATTTCTCCATTCAGTTGTTTTCTATCATAGCGGCATCTGCAGCGGGTGTTGTATTGTATTTTACTACGTATAATTTGAGCAGAAAAATCAGTGCAGAGCAGGGCGAAATATACAGCGGCTTTGTAGCGCTTGTAACGGCTCTTGCATTTAGCTGTGGGTTTACCATGTGGTACTGGAGCAATAACATTGAAGTGTATGCTTTCCACGTGCTGGCGTTTTCGGTATTGGTATACGGGGCACTTCAGTATAACCAGGCACGCAGCAACCGCAGTATATATATAACTGCAGTAGGGCTGGCACTGGGGTTAAGCAACCACCACCTTACCGTAATTTTATTCCTTCCGTTTTTATTGTTGTTTACTGGTGGCAATATGTTTGCATCGGAACCGGTAGGGGATAAGAAGGGGAAAAAGCCGAAGCCCAAAAAAGGCAGCCTGGTAGTTGAGTTTATAACCTCTAAGCAGTTTGCGTGGTTTGCGGGCATTACAACTGCCATCACCGTATTTTTTTATGGCTGGATGATGTACCGGGCGGGGCTCGATATGCCATTTAAATTTGGCCGGCCCGATAACCTGCACCGGCTTTATCAACACCTTACCGGAGCCGCGTGGCAAACCGCAGTGGCCGCTAAGGTAGAGGGAATTATAGGTATGAGGGCGCCTTATTTTGGTTGGTTGCTGGTAAGGCAGTATGGGCTGTTTCTTATTTTTATACTGGCGGGTGCTATCTGGTTAGCGCGCGGGCGCCGGTTTGCTTTTATGGCTGTAGTGGTAGGTTACTTTTTGTTGCTTACGGCCTATCAGTTGCGCCTTAACCAGGTGGGCGATAGCGATGCATACATGTTGTTGCCGTATTATATGCTGGCTCTGTTTATACCTTTCGGGTTTAAACAATTGGCAGCCTGGAAAGAGCAAAGCCTGGTGGCCGCAGGTGTGTTTGCAGCG
>DATGXP010000376.1:0-1571 GCA_035298845.1 Chitinophagales bacterium | reverse complement strand
GGGTATGCCCTACAGGTATAGATATACGCAACGGCACACAGATGGAGTGCGTAAACTGTACTGCTTGCATAGATGCCTGCGACTCGATAATGACGCGGGTGCATAAGCCCACCGGCTTAATTAAACTGGCATCGGAAAATAACATTAAGAAAGGTGAAAAGTTTCACTTTACCATACGCAGTACGGCATATAGCGTTGTACTTTTAATTCTACTGGGAGTACTCACAGGTTTTCTGGCTACCCGCAAGGATATACAATCTACCATTATGCGGGCGCAAGGCATGCTGTATCAGCAGCAAGGGCCCGATAGTATAAGTAACCTGTATAACATTAAGCTGATAAATAAAACACGCAATAACATACCGGTGCAGCTAAGGCTTGAAGAAAGTGATATAACCGGTGAAATAAGGACCGTGGGCAAAGAGTTGTATGTGCCGGCTGAATCTGTAGGTGATGGGGTGTTTTTTGTTGTTGTAAAAAAAGGCAGCGTAACACACCGCAAAAACAAAATACGAATAGGGGTTTATACCGGCGATAGAAAAATAGATGTAGTGAAAACAAGTTTTATGGCACCAAATAATTAAAGTAAACACTATGAAAAAATTTAACTGGGGGTGGGGTATTACAATTTTTTATTGCGGGTTTGTAGTTTTTATGGTAATGATGGTATTTAAAACCAGAACCGTAAAAGACGACCTGGTAACCCCCGAATACTATGCCAAAGAGTTGCAATACCAGCAGCATATTGATAAGCAAAAGCGTGCAAGCGAGCTTAAGGAACAACCTGTGTGGCAGGTAAATGGCAAAGAAATAGCCATAAAATTTCCGAAGGAGCAGGCGTTAAAAAACCTTGAAGCCGAAATTTTGTTTTACAACAATGCCGAAGCCAAAAAGGATTTTAAAATAAACTGTATACCCGATAGCAGCGGTATGTGCCTAGTAGATACGCGCAACCTGCAGCATGGCGCTTATCAAATACAGATTGACTGGAAAGCGGGTAACGAGAGTTATTATAACGAAGGCACCATTAATATTCAATAGCCGAAAAAATGGAATTTCTAATAGCAGCTCTTACTATTGGTTTTGTAGGTAGTTTACACTGCATAGGCATGTGTGGGCCTATCGCGCTGGCGCTGCCGGTTTATGGGCAAGGAGTATTTAATCGCATTGCGGGGCCTTTGCTATACAACACCGGCCGCATAATTACCTACGGCTTTCTGGGCATGTTGTTTGGCTTGCTAGGCAAGGGCTTTGTTATAGGCGGCTATCAGCAATTGCTAAGTATTATACTGGGTATACTTATACTGGCAAGTATGCTGCTGCCGGCCAGCATAAAAAGCAGATTAGGAATGACGAAAATCATAGCACCGTTCATCGCAAAAATAAAATCTTTGCTGGGTAGGTTTTTGAAACAACGCACTGCCGGGTCATTCTTAATTATTGGGCTTTTAAATGGGCTACTGCCTTGTGGTTTGGTATACCTGGCAATAGCCGGTGCTATTGCTACCGGCGATGTTATTAACAGTGGTGCTTTTATGATGGCATTTGGAATAGGCACAATACCGGCCCTT
>DATGXP010000375.1:0-1625 GCA_035298845.1 Chitinophagales bacterium | reverse complement strand
TGCCTTTAAATCAAATAAGATAGATGTTTATATATTGGCCGATGAGCTTAACAAGAAAGGCTGGCACTTCGAGCGTCAGCAATTGCCTCCTTCGCTGCACTTTACTGTAAATTATATACATAAAGATTTAGCCGGTGAGTTTCTGGCAGATTTAAACCAGGCTGTAGAGGCGGTGCGCCAAAAGCGCCTGGCACAAATGGGCAACAAACTACAAACGGGCTTTGTAAAAGGGCTTAGCAGTATTTTGCCCGATGGTGCTATTTCTAAAATGCAGAAAGGTTCATCATCTGACCTGGAGAATGAAAACAAGGCAGCTATGTATGGTATGATGGGAGCCCTATCGGGCACCAGTGACCTGGAGAACATTGTGCTTGATTTTATGGATAAAATATATACCCCAAAACCCTGATTGAATGTTTGAGGCGGTTTGGCAGGGTATAGTTACCGGTTTGATATTAGCTACACTTATTGGCCCTATATCTTTTGCCGTAATAGATTTGGGTCTGCGCGGCAACGTAAAGGGCGCAGCCTATATAGCCTTTGGCACGTTTGTAAGTGATATACTGTGGGTGCTGTTTATCTACCTGCTGGCAAAGCAGGTAAACCGCGAATCGATGCTATTGCAGCTGATGTATATAGCCGGTGGGCTTATACTTATTACCATGGGTTTACAAAACCTGCTGAAAGCCAAAGTAACGGAAGTACACCCCGAAACAGAGCGAAAAAGTCAGTGGGATTTGTTTGTAAAAGGGTTTGCGATTAACAGTACCAACCCCAATGTTTTCTTTTTTTGGTTTGGTGCTGTAATGGTAGCTGTAAAGCAGTATGCCAATCAGCCACACCTGGTGCTTACGCATTTTTTCAGCGCACTGCTGATTGTATTTTCTACCGATTTTTTAAAAGGGTACGCTGCCTCATTTCTACGGCCCTATCTGCGGCAAAACACGTTAATGTATTTAAGCCGCTTATCGGGTGTTATACTAATAGGCTTTGGGTTAAAGCTGATAGTGTTTCATTAAACCCTAGTTTACCAGCACCCGGGTAATGTATGTTTTGTTGCCAGCCTTTGCTTGTAACAGATATGTGCCTGCACTTAAGTCCGAAACATTCAGTACCGGAGAGATAGTCGCGTTGTTTGTCAAAGTAATAACCTCCCTGCCGGTTATATCGCTTAATACTATATCGCTTAGTGGTACGGTGTTGCCGGTAGTTATGTATAGCTTGTCGTTAGCAGGGTTAGGGTACACCGATAGTACTCCGGTAATAATTGTTTCTTGTACACCATTGGCCACATCGGGCGTGTAAGTTGTAGCATTGCCCGGTATGGTATTATGCCCACCCTGCGGGCCTGTATTGCCGGCGTTAACCACACCGTAATATTGCGCACCTACCGTGTAGGGATAAACCGGCATCTGGTTGCTATCTATAGTTACAAAATAAGCATAAGTGCCTGCCGGATACTCGGGAGTAATGCAGGTGCGGCCGTTGTATTGGTCCAGGTGGCCCAGGCCCTGCACATATTCATAGTCTTCTATGTATTTGCCCAATGGATATTGGTTGCTAATAGCAGGGCCATATTGACCCGCCTGCAATACTGTACCATCGGCCAGTGTAGTGCGGTCGGT
>DATGXP010000374.1:0-5319 GCA_035298845.1 Chitinophagales bacterium | reverse complement strand
TATGCTTACTGCAGCCAATGTACCTTCGTGGTTAGTGGGCGATGGCAGTGTGGGAGTAATGGCTTACAATGCTAACCAGCGCTACAGCCCTTATAGCCACTCGCAGGTCTACACACAAAACTCAACTCCGGATACTTTTTACACTACCGTTCGCAATGTAGTGAATGCAGCCGGCAGTGGCATAGCCAGCGTATATGGCAATTTAAGTGCAGAGTTCTTTCCCTCATCGGGTATAGCCAGCTTAAGCGCCCGGGGCATAGAAAAAAACGATATACAGGCACGGGGTGAAGCTGTAGCTTTTGATTCTATAACAATTGATGCCCCAACAGATGGTTACGCTTTGGCGCAGCTGGATGGTTACTGCACCAGCAGTGTGGGCGATGAGTTACTCTTCGCAGTTAACAACGTACCACAATGGGAAGTAAATGAAGGCCATATTACTGTATCTGCTGCTTACAGCAATAATAATTTCAGCACCTTGTCGCATTCACGGCTGTTTCCGGTTACTGCCGGTTCTCATAAGTTTTATTGTGTTACTGAAAATAAAGGTCAATTGGCTGGCAACGGCCTGGTAGATATCGCAGCTACCTTTACGGTTAAGTTTTACCCGAATGTAAATGTAGGCATTAACCGGATTGAAAATGCTCCTGTGTTTAGGTTATTCCCAAATCCTGCAAGCAATACAATAACTATATTACTAAACAATAATCATAACCAGCGAATAGACATAACCGATATCTCGGGTCGTTTAATTGAGACAAGGGAGACCGGCAACCAAACACAATTGGAGGTAAACATTGCCCATCTCACAGCTGGTATTTACTTTGTTAAAAGCGGCAACTACACTTTAAAACTGGTAAAACAATAAACCATTTAAAAAAATTAAAGCCGCCCTGCTGATTAGCAGGGCGGCTTTAATTAAAAACAAATAGGCTAAGACAGCGCGTTAAATTGAATTGGCAGAATTCAATACACCCAGACCCTTGAGTTTAGCTTGTAGTTCCTTTCGGGCTACAAATATCCTGCTTTTTACTGTGCCTAAAGGCAGGTCCAGTTTTTCTGATATCTCTTGATAGTGAAAGCCCTGGTAATACATCATAAACGGTTCGGTAAAATCTTTACTTACCTGCTGTAAGGCACGGGAAATGCTGTCAGCAAGAAACTTTTTCTCCGAATCATTTGTCACCACTTTTGCCGAGTTTATCATTACCTCATTGCTATCAGTATTACGCACAGTAGTAAACCGCTTTTGACGGCGGTAATTATTTATAAATATGTTGCGCATAATAGTGTAAAGCCAACCTTTAATATTGGTTCCATCACTGAATTTATCCATGTTAACCAGCGCCCGGTACAGCGTATCCTGAATAAGATCATCCGTTTCTTCCTTGCTTTTGGTAAGGGTAAAAGCATAAGGCCTGAGCATGTTTTCATATACGGCCAGGGAGGAGGGTGTGCTAATTGTATGTGCCATATTTTGTTTAATTTTTTTATTATTTAGTTAAACAAAAATAAGAACAACACACACAAAGCCAACAATTCTGTTTAATTATTTTGTTAAATAATTAAACAGAATTGTTAAACCAAATTATCCGGTAAATCAGCTGATAATGCCCAGGAGATCCTCCTGAGACCTAACTAATACACAATTAGATGGGAGCCCGCCTTTTACCTGTTCCATTTGAACGCCCCCTGTAACTATCTTACATTGAGGGAACATAGTGCTTAGTTTTTTGCAATATGCCGCAGGAGTGGTATCCTCAAGCGGTGCAGTCAAAAAGGTAACCAGGTAATCCGGCTTATAAACCTGGTAAATATAAGCCAGCTCGCCCACAGGTAAACGTGCCCCTATATAGGCTACCTCATGATTATTTTTTCGCAACAGATACTCGGTAAATAGCAATAACAACTCGTGAGATTCCTGTTCAGGGAGAAAAAGTACAAATTTCTTGCTTTGGGCATTTGGCTCTACCGGCTGAGCGTCCGTAGCTACCAGTATTTTTCTCCTTATAAGGTTCGTAATGTAATGTTCCTGAACCACCTTAACAGAACCTGTTGCCCACAACACACCTGTGCGGTTTAAAAAAGGGAAAATAAGCCTTGTAACAGTAGCCTCAAAACCAATTTTCATTATAGCATTAGATAGTATCTTCTCAAACCTACGCTCATCAAAATCTAACATACAATGAATCATAGAATCGAGCAGGTTATCAGAATTTGGAGTGTTATGCAGCACAAGCACCTCTTTACCCATTTGCTCACTGGTTAAACCAGCAATTTTCGAAATTTTCATTCCACTGCGGTTCAGCGTGCCTATATTAAGCAGCAAACGAAGCTGCTCGTCGGTATAATACCGAATATTGGTTTTAGTGCGTCGTGGCTTTAGCAAATGGTAGCGCTGCTCCCAGATACGGAGGGTATGCGCTTTTACACCTGTCAATGTCTCTACCTCTTTTATCGAATAATGCGCCATATGGGTGTCAAAGCTATTCATAATAATGTTAAACAAAATTTTTAGTTTTTTTTGCTAATTGTATAACATGTGGCGGAGCTGTTTAGTTCGTTAGATAAAATTTAAAGCATCACTATATAACATAAAAAAGCCGCTCCCTTTCGGAAGCGGCTACCCACACTATACAAGAAAAACTACTTAACCAAATTAAATTTCTGTGTGGTTGTTTTACCGGCAGATGTAGCATGTAGCAGATACAAACCATTGCTTACATCGCTCAAATCCATTGTTACAGTTTGTCCTGCACGGGCAGAAACTTCACTATTCATAGCCTTAACTTCGCGGCCACTTATGTCTGTAACACGTAAACCAACTACCTGTGCCATATCAGAACCTATAGTAACATTTAGTATGCCCTGGCTTGGGTTAGGATAAATACCTTCAATAGCAGGTGCACCTTCATTCTGTATAGAGGTAAAAACAGGCAAAGCGATAAACGGACCACCCTCTGGCAATGCTACATACAAACCAAACGCAGCACCGTTGTTATTAGCCGAAGGAGTTAAAAACCCTGACGCCAGAACTACAGCACTTTTACCGGCAAGTGAAGTAACATCCGCTGAGTAAGAAACCAGCGTAGTGGCGCCAGTAGAATCTTTTACCGACAGTGTATAGCTGCTGGCGGGTACAGGTATGTAACCTGTTTGGTCGCCATAGTATGCGTTGTTTACAACTGTAAGAGCTCCGTTTGCTACCACATCCACAGCTGGTGCATCGGTAGCACCATGTATGGCATAAAAATCGAAGTTTGTATTAACCAATGCAGCTGTTTGTGCCGAGGCTTTTACCAACACATCAAAGGCAGTGCTGTTACCATCCGGGTTGGCAGCAAAACCACTACCCACTACACCCGATGCTGTAAGAATATAATTAGTTCCGGCTGTAAGTGTATAATCGCGGGTCCAGATAGCATCGCCCACGGTGGTTGATGTTTTAGGAGCAATAGCTACTGAATTAGGATAGCCTGCAATCAATTCAAAAAATGAAGTACCTGTTCTAAAGGCAAAGTTGTCGATTGCAAGGGCACCGTTTACATACACGTCTACAGAATCTGCAATAGGATCGGCGCAGTTATGCAATACCTGTACATTGGCAAATTGCTGAATTGGCAGTGCTACTACCGTACCGTTAGCAAGCAAGGCGTAGATACCAAAGGCAGGGCCATTGTTATTAGCCGAAGGAGTTAAAAAACCAGAAGCAAAAACCAGCGCACTTCCGCCGGTTAAAGCGGTAAGATCTGCCACATAGCTGGCTACCGGTGTAGCAACACCTGCTGGAGCAATATCAATAGGATACCAGGTAGGGTCTACAGAAAGGTAACCGGTAGCATCCAGATATTTTGCATTAGGCACCAGCGTAGCGCCACCACTTATATTCACATCTACTGCCGGGGCATCGGTAGCACCGTGTAATACTGCGAAATCAACCTTCGCTGCGTTGGCAGCCTGCGTGCGGGCATCAGCTATTACTTTTAAGGTGAAAGCTGTACTCACACTGTTGGGGTTAGCTGCAAAACCACTGCCAACCACACCAGAAGCTGCAACTATATAGTTTTCATTAGCAGCCAGATTGATGTTTGGAAATGATGCCAGCGCTTCTGCAACCGATGCAGAGGTCGATGGAGCCACAGCAATAGTGTGGTTAACTCCTGCTAATAAATCAATAAATGGAGTACCTGTTCTGAATGCAAAATTATCTAACGCAAGCGCACCATCAATATATACGTCTACACTGCTGGCAGCAGGGTCCGCGCAGTTATGCAGCACCTGTACCTTAGCAAAATCCTGCAAAGGCAACTCAACTACTGTTCCATCGGCAAGGGCAGCAAACAAACCAAAAGCAGCACCGTTGTTATTAGTTGATGGAGTTAAAAAACCTGAAGCAAACACTACGGCGCTACCACCACCCAGGCCGGTAAGATCAGCCACATAGCTGGCCACGGGCGTAGATACGCCCGCGGGGGCAATATCTATAGGATACCAGGTAGGGTCCACCGAAAGGTAACCGCTGGCATCGCCGTATTTTGCATTAGGTACCAATGTAGCACCACCGGTTATATTTACATCAACAGCCGGAGCATCGGTAGAACCGTGAAATACAGCAAACTCTACTTTACCTGCATTAAAAGATGCACGACGGGCTGGTGCCAGTATCTTAAGACCAAAGGCTGTACTTACACTATTAGGATTTGTGGCAAAACCGCTACCTACTACTCCCGATGCAATTACCACATAGCTAGAATCTGCAGCAAGCGCTGGTAGTGTTTGCGAATAGATAGCAGGATCGGATATGGAGGCGTTTGGTGCTTTAATATAAACTGTAGCTGCTACACCTGCTGGTATAGGTAAAAACGAAGAAGCTGTGCGAAAAGCAAAAGACGAAGAAACCAGGCTTTGTCCAGCACCGAAGTCTGCATAAACAGATACAGCCGCTGCGGCCGGGTCGGCGCAATTGTGAATTAACTGAACATATGCAGTAGGGCCGCCTGCATATACGCTACCGCCTGTAATCAAGGCAAGCAGTAGTAATTTTGTGTGTAGGAGAATGTTTTTCATTGTTTAATGTTTTATTTAAAAGATTAAACAAGACTTACGCAGTAAAAGTTCGCGGTGAACTAGATTTGTTTCATTTAATTGGAGATTTTAAAGGATTTTAACAGGCCCCTGTTCGTGCGAATAAATCAAAATAAAAAAGCATCCCACCTTTCAATGAGATGCTTTTTATAGCTTTCCCCTATTAAACCACATTAAAAATCTAATTTTCTACACATAAACTCTATAGGCTTGTCAATAAACTATTCCTATTAA
>DATGXP010000373.1:0-3781 GCA_035298845.1 Chitinophagales bacterium | reverse complement strand
TTTTTAGATGAAGTTGTGTTTTATAATGTGAACTGCAACGCCGATAATGATGGGGATGGCGTGCCTAACTCTTTAGACCTTGATTCGGATAATGACGGTATTTACGATTTGGTAGAGGCAGGCCATGGAATGCCCGATGCAGATAACAATGGCCGGATAGATGGACCAAATTCTGCGTTTGGGGTCAACGGATATTTTAGCGCGCTTGAAACCAGCGATAACATAGCTGGTACCGGTAACTATACGGTTACTAATACCGACGGTGCAGGAGCATACGATTTCCTCTCGCTTAACAGCGATGCCGATACCTGCTTTGATGTGATAGAGGCAGGCTACACTACAGCTGATGCCGATGGATTGCTGGGCACTACGGTAGATGCAAATGGTGTAGTAACAGGCAATGGCGGGTATACCACACCGCAGAGTAATACGGCTAATGGCTATGATTTCCAGAACGCCGGGTGGAATGCCTGCGAATGCCACATAGTATATACCACTACAGTTGATACCGGTATATGCCAGGGCGCAGTTTATACACTGCCCGATAACTCCACCACTGCTACAAGCGGAACTTATATAGATACACTGCTTACTGCCGAAGGCTGCGATAGTGTAATTACTACTAACCTGACGGTGCATCCGGTATTTAACATAGCTGTAGACGATACCATCTGCCAGGGAGATAACTACACGCTACCTGATGGTACAGTGGTAAATGCCACGAACACATACACCAGCACTTTGCAAACCGTATTTGGTTGTGATAGTGTGATAACGACTAATTTATTTGTTAGACCTACCACTACTACCGATGTTTATGATACTATTTGTGCCAGTGTTTCTTATACACTGCCATCGGGCAATGTAGTAAGCAATGCAGGCAACCATACCGATACACTCAACTCTGTGCATGGTTGCGATAGCGTGGTGATAACGCACCTATTTGTAACGCCGCCACCGGTTGCCGATGTGTATGATACAATTTGCGCTAATCAAACTTATACGCTGCCATCGGGCAATACAGTTAGTGCAGCAGGCAATTATAACGATACATTAATAGCGCCCACCGGTTGCGATAGTGTGGTGATAACACACTTGTTTGTTAGGCCAAACGATGCAACAGCAATTGCTGATACTATTTGCAATGGCACTACTTATACTTTGCAGGATGGAACTACTGTAACAATGGCCGGTAGTTATCCGGTTACATTAACCAATCAGTATGGCTGTGATAGTGTGGTTACAACAAACCTGGCAGTGATTACGGTTGTAGTTACATCTACACCAACAGATGTGCTTTGTAATGGTGATAATACAGGGCGTATTACAGCTACAGCCACCGGTGGTGTTTCGCAATATAATTATGATTTATTGAGCGGAGGAACTATACTTTCAAACAATACCACCGGTAACTTTACTGCGCTTGCTGCCGGTACTTATGATATAGATGTGCAGGATACTTATGGCTGCACGGCTACTACAACTGCTATAGTGAACGAACCGGCGCAATTGATAGCATCGGATACCGTGAAACATGTGCGCTGCTACGGAGAGGGTAACGGGCAAATAGCAATAACTGCTAACGGCGGAACGCCGGGTTATTCTTTTATTCTTAATAATCAGTTCACAAATACTACTGGTGTGTTCTCCTTATTGCAGGCGGGCGATTACGCTTATACTGTTACTGATGGTAATGGATGCACGGACACTTCATCGGCTACAATAACAGAACCACAGGAGGTAACTATCAGCTTAACACCCGATTCGGCGGTGCTTAACCTGGGGCAAACCATGCAATTGAATGCAACTTCTAATTACGACCCTGCCGCTACTTATCAATGGACTCCGGCGATTGGATTGAGTTGCTATGATTGCCCTAACCCAACAGTGCAGACGTATAATAATATGCAATACACTGTAGAAGTTGTTGCAACTATAAACGGGCAGAACTGCACTGCGGAAACCGGCCTCAGTGTTACTGTTATTCCTAACTACGATATCTTCATTCCCAATACGTTTACACCTAACGGTGATGGTAACAACGACCTGTTTCAAATATTTGGCAACCTGCCTGCACTTAAGTATGTTGGTGTTCAGATATTTAACCGGGCAGGTGAGAAGGTGTTTGATAGCAACGACCTTGCCTTTACATGGGATGGGACTTACAAGGGCCAACCCTTGCCCGCTGGAGTGTACGTGTATACTCTGCGTGTTGTGTTTGTTGATAACCACACCGAGCAGATATATAAGGGAAGTTTAACTCTGATGAGGTAGAACCCCTAAATCCCCTAAAGGGACTTTAAGCCATTATACCACGTTTACCTCGGGTGTAATATCGATACCGAATTTATCGAGGACTGATTTTTTTATCTCCAATGCGAGGTTCCAGACTTCATTACCGGTAGCATTACCATAGTTAACCAATACCAGTGCCTGCGATTTGTGCGAGCCGGTGTTGCCTACTACTTTGCCTTTCCAGCCACATTGCTCTATCAGCCATCCCGCAGGTATTTTTACCGTGCCGTCTTTTTGTAGAAAGCTCGGCATCACCGGATTTTTAGCCACCAGTTCTTCATACTTAGCATGTGGCACCGATGGGTTTTTGAAAAAGCTACCGGCATTGCCCAATACTTTAGGGTCGGGGAGTTTACTGCTGCGTATTTTACAAACAGCATCACTCACAGCTTTCAGGTTTAGGTCGTACACCTGCATTTCGCTCAGCGTATGTTTTATATCGCCGTAGTCGGTTTTAAAATGATAGATAGCACGGGGAGAGGATAGTTTGGTAAGCTTAAATGAAACAGAGGCAATAAAGTATTTATACTTGAATTTATTTTTGAAAACACTTTCGCGGTAGCCAAAGCCGCAGTCGGCCAAACTGAATTTTGTAAGCTCACCGGTAATCATATCCAGTGCCTCCAGCTCGTGAAACACATCTTTAATTTCTACCCCGTAGGCGCCAATGTTTTGCATAGGTGCGGCGCCCACCAGCCCCGGTATCAGCGATAGGTTTTCTATGCCCGCATAGTTGTGTTCAATACAATACAAAACAAACTCATGCCACTTTTCACCGGCATTTGCTTTCACAATTACCTCATGCTCTGTTTCGCTTACTATACTAATGCCTTCGATTGAGTTTTTGATAACAATACCATCAAAACAAGCAGTAAATAAAATATTGCTACCACCGCCTAATACCAGTTTCTTATTGCTTTTGTAAGTTTCGTTTTGCGTAAGTGCTATAAAATCTTCTATAGATTTCACCTCTACAAAATATTTAGCGCCTACAGCTATGCCAAAGGTATTCAGTTCATCGAGCGGTTTGTTTTCTTCTATCTGCATTACTTGTATTTTATTTCAACCGGTTTAATCCTGCCTTTGCCTTTTGGTCTAACCCGTTTTTGTATTCGTGGTTTTCGAAACTAAGGCAAAGGTTATAGAATTCAGTAGCTTTTTCTTTGTTACCCCGCTGCTCGTATATTTTACCGGTTTCAAAGGCGGAGTTAGCTGCAAAATAACGCGGCAGGTCTTTGCCTTTCTCTATAGCCTTGCTATACAATGCAAGTGCCGAATCTTTCTTATTCCACTCATCATAAATGCGGCCGGTGCGGTAAAAGTATTCGGTTTGCTCTTCAACGGTTTTAAAACCATTCTCCGATATCTTATTCATTTCGGTAGCTGCACGTTCATAGTAACCGCCATCAAAAAGCAACCGCGCACGCAGCAGGCTGATGTTAGGCATAATTCCCGCTGTAGCTTCTTTCAGCGCTTGTTTGTCGGC
>DATGXP010000372.1:0-3430 GCA_035298845.1 Chitinophagales bacterium | reverse complement strand
ATAACCCGGCACCGTAGGCACACCTGCTTTTTTTGCTATTTCCTTAGCCCCTATTTTAGAACCCAGTTTAGTAATCACCTCTGCCGAGGGGCCTATAAAAATTATACCTTCTTCTTTGCACCGTTTAGAGAAAGACGCATTTTCTGAAAGAAAACCATAACCGGGATGTATAGCGTCGGCACCGGTTTGTTTAGCAGCTGCTATAATTTTATCCTGTACCAAATAGCTTTCTGCGGCTGCATTGCCGCCTATACAAATAGCTTCATCGGCACGTGAAACAAACAGTGCATTTTTATCTGCATCAGAATACACGGCTACTGTTTTAATCCCCATCTCGTAACAAGTGCGAAATACACGTATAGCTATTTCGCCACGGTTAGCTACCAATACTTTCTTTATAGTCATACTATTCTCTTATAATCTATGTAATCAATTTGTCTTTATCTGGCTTATTCGTTTCTACATACGGAATACGCCGAACCCCTTGGCCCCTTCATACTTTGCCTGGTGAATTACCTCTAAAGCCAGTTTAAGGTAATTTCTGGTTTCGCGCGGGTCAATTACGCCATCGTCCCACACTTGTCCGCTGGCGTACCAGGCGTTGCTTTGCTTATCGGCCTCTTTAACCATGTATTGTGCCATAGCTGCTCCCTGCTCTTCATCATATTGTATTCCCGATTTTTCGGCGGCCTGTCTGCCTATGGTTTGCATAACACCAGCCAGCTGGTCGGGGCCCATTACTGCAATTTTAGAATTAGGATAAGTAAAAAGGAAACGCGGTTTATACGCCCGGCCATTCATGGCGTAGTTACCTGCACCATAACTGGCACCGGTTATAATTGTAATAGATGGTACCGTTGAATTGCTTACTGCATTAATCAGCTTGGCCCCATTTTTTATAATGCCTTCCTCTTCATATTTTTTACCCACCATAAAGCCAGTTATGTTTTGTAAAAACAGAAGCGGAGTATTATTTTGATTGCATAGCTGAATAAACTGGGCCCCCTTATTGGCCGCCTCGGAAAACAGCACACCGTTGTTAGCCAAAATACCTATTCGATAACCATTTACTTTGGCATAACCGGTGATAAGCGTACTGCCATACAAAGGTTTAAACTCCGAAAACTCAGAGCCATCTACAATACGGGCTATTAACTCGCGCTGATCGAAAGGTATACGCACATCGGCCGATACTACACCCAACAACTCTTCGGGGTTATAGTTGGGTTCTGCAATTTCGGTAGTGGTTTTTGCTTCTACCTCTACATGCAGGTTGGCTACAATTTCGCGCGCCAGCCTTATACCATCTAATTCATCTTCGGCCATATAATCAGATACCCCCGAAACAGTGCTGTGCATTTTTGCACCACCCAGGCTTTCTTCATCAGTCACTTCATTAGTAGCCATTTTTACCAACGGTGGCCCAGCCAAAAAAACTTTGGCTTCATTTTTCACCATTATAACATAATCGCTCATTCCGGGTATGTAGGCTCCACCCGCTGTGCTGCTGCCAAAAACTATACTTACAGTAGGTATACCTTCTTTGCTGCGCTGTGTAATACCGCGGAAATTGGCACCACCATAATTAAAAATCTTAGCCTGGTCGGGCAGGTTAGCGCCAGCGCTCTCCACCATATTTATCATAGGCAGACGGTTTTCACTGGCAATTTCGCCAATGCGCAGACCTTTCTGAAGTGTAGCGTAATCAATAGCGCCACCTTTTATAGTGCCTATGTTAGAGTTTATCATACATAGCCTGCCGCTTACAAAACCAATACCGGCCACTACCGTACCGCCAGTACCAAAACCTTCGGTGCCCCAGCCAGCAAATGGGCACATCTCCATAAAAGGAGAATCCTGGTCGAGCAACAGTTCTATACGTTCGCGAGCTAAAAGCCTGCCGGCCTTTTTTGTTCGGGACAGGTATTTCTCTTCTCCCTGAAAAAGGGCTTCCTTTTGTTTGGCTTCCAGTTCAGCTATTTTCTCCTTCATCAGCGCGTAGTTTCGCTGGTAACTTTCGGAGTTGCGGTTAATTTTTGATTGAAAAACGGACATCGGCTTTGGTTTTCTAAAATTTCAAGGAGTTAAAGTAATTGGATTGAGCGAAAATGAAAGAGCGGCAGCAAGAAATTTACGGCACCAACCCTATAATTTCTGAATTGCTTATGCCCGCGAAAAGCCATTAGCGGTTACGCCATGGAAAAAACAGAGCAATTATTACCGGTTTGCATGCATAAAACGACTTAAACTGAATTCTACTTGTATACTTTTTGCTTAATACAAGATTCAATTTGTAATACTTAAGCTGAAAGAGTAAACATACAAAGCCCATACTGCGTTAACCCCTCTTGAATATTAAAGTTTAAACAATCAAGTTTATGATTAAAAAGCTAACCCTGACGGTAGCTGTGCTTTACAGCTTAAACATTATTGCCCAAAATACCGGCATAGGCGAACCCAACCCTGCCAGCAAATTATCGGTAAAAGGCAACATGAGTATTGGCAACACCTATTCTAATGTTTCGGCACCTGTTGGTGGCCTTATAATTGAAGGAACTTTGGGATTAGGCACATCGCTTCCGGACCCTAATTCAATATTAGATATGGGTAACAGTGGTAAAGGTGTGGTGATGCCCAAACTGACAAAAGCCCAGCGTTTAGCTATTACTAACCCTCAAAAGGGTTTAATGGTGTTTGATGCCGACTCTAATACTTTATTTTTCCATAACGGCACAAGCTGGCTTAACTTTCCGGCTATAGACCAAGTAAATAACGTGGTAACAAACGTAACAGGTTCAGGTGGCACATCGTTGTTAAGTGGTGCATTGGGGGCTGGCACTCCCGGTCCTACAGGCCCCCAAGGCGAAGGTTACGGCTCTACATCAAGCAGCCCTGTTGTAATAGGAACGGGCATAAAAACAATAACCACACAAAGTGGCAGCGCGTGGCAGGTAGATGACCGCGTTAGAATTGCAAACAGTGGATCTAATTACATGGAAGGGATAGTTACGGCCTATGCAGCGGGTGTACTTACGGTAAACGTAACACGCGTGGTAGGTAGTGGCACATTCTCCAGCTGGCGTATAAGTATTGTAGGCGACCCTGGCGCAACCGGCCCTACGGGACCAGCCGGAGTTGCAGGCAGTGCAGGTGTTGCAGGCCCAACGGGTGCAGCTGGCGCTACAGGACCAACTGGTGCTGCAGGAATTAATGGAACAAACGGCGCAACCGGACCAACAGGAGCGGCAGGAACTAACGGCGCTACCTGGCTTACGGGCACGGTGGCTCCTACCGGAGGACAAGGAAGTATAAACGACTTTTACTTAATTACCACTACCGGTGCTTATTACAAAAAAACAGGGGCCAGTACATGGACATCGCAGGGAACGCTTGCCGGAGTTGCGGGCGCTACCGGACCAACCGGTGCAGC
>DATGXP010000371.1:0-5325 GCA_035298845.1 Chitinophagales bacterium | reverse complement strand
CGGCAAACGATGAATAAAGAGCAGGCCATGCTGGATATACTGGCCAAGGTAAAAGGGAGTGCCATAGTGTATGTGCGCAACCGCAAACGGACCAAAACCTATGCCGACCTGCTGAACAAACACAGGATAAAAGCCGATTTCTATCATGCGGGATTAATGCCTAACGAGCGCTCTAAAAAGCAGGATGAATGGATTAAAAACAAAACGCGCGTTATCTGCTGCACCAATGCGTTTGGTATGGGTATAGATAAACCTGATGTGCGCACCGTGGTGCACATGGATTTGGCAGAGAGCACCGAAGCCTATTTTCAGGAGGCGGGCAGGGCCGGGCGCGATGAGCAAAAAGCTTACGCCGTGCAACTATATACCAACAACGATGTACTTGAAATAAATGAGAAAATAGCCGATGGGTTTCCTACTATCGATTTTATTAAAGATGTGTATGAAGAACTGGCACAACATCTTCGCATAGCCTACAACGAAGGGTTTGAAAGAAGCTACGAGTTTGATTTAGGGGCGGTAGCTCAAAGCAAACAAATGAATCCGGCAAAGGTAGTTACCGCGCTCAAGATACTGGAGCAGCAGGAAATACTTTATTTAACCGATAGTGCCTACCAGCAATCGCAGGTAAAATGCATCTGTAGCAAAGAGAGCCTTAGCCGCTTTCAGGAGCAACACACCATACTGGAACCACTTATCAAGTTTGTATTGCGCACATCAGAGGGTGTTTTTGAAGATTTTGTATCGATAGATGAAGAAACGATAGCAAGCAGGCTTAAGCTATCGCTGCAAGATACCATCGCCCGGTTAAATAGCCTGCATACGTATAAAATATTCAGCTACCAGCCACGAAAAGAAAAGCCGCGTGTAACTTATTTGCAGAACCGTGTGAAAAAGGAAGCATTGCGCCTTGACCGCGATTTTATAAACAAACGCAAACTGGATTACGAGAACCGCTTAAAATCGGTAAAGCACTATATTACCGAAACAACCACCTGCCGTACCCGTCTACTTGTAAAATATTTTGGCGAAAGCATATCTACCAATTGCGGTATATGCGATGTGTGTGTAGCAAATAAGAAAAGCAACCTTACTTCCGAAGATTTTTCTACCCTTGCCAAAGCAATAGAAAATGAGTTGCGCCAATCATCGTTAAGTGTATCAGATTTGAGCAAAAAAATAGCCCGTAAAGAAACAGACCTCTATCCCGTAATCGATTTCTTATTGGATAAAGGCAGGGCCGCCGGAACGGCAGATGGAAAAATAAAATGGCTGTGAACAAGAAAATAGTTTTTGCGGTTACCAACGACCTGACTTACGACCAGCGCATGCAAAAAATTTGCAGAAGTCTGTCACATGCCGGCTATACAGTTGAGTTAGTTGGACGGGAAAGGAACACATCTCTCCCACTTTCAAATGAACCATTTAAACAAACCCGCTTAAAGTGCTCGTTTGATAAAGGGAAGTTGTTTTATGTAGAATATAATTTTCGTCTGTTCTTGTATCTCCTTTCACAAAAAGCAGACGCATTTTGCGCAATTGATTTAGACACCATTGCCTCCGTGGTTTCTGCTGCAAAAATTAAGAGAGCAAAAATTGCCTATGATGCCCATGAATACTTTACTGAAGTGCCGGAGGTAATCCGCAGGCCCAAAGTAAAAAAAGTATGGCAATGGGTAGAAAAAACCTTTGTGCCTAAAGTTGACCTGGCCTATACTGTATCGCCGGCAATAGCAGAACTTTTTAGCAAGCAATACAGCAAGAAGTTTAATGTAATAATGAATGTGCCTGTGTTGGCGCAAAGAACAAGCAGCATGCAGCCAACAAACAATAACACCGCTGTAATACTTTACCAGGGGGCATTGAATGAAGGCCGGGGGCTTGAACACTTAATAGAAACCATGCATGAGGTTAATGCTAAGTTAATTTTAGCTGGCGAGGGCGACTTATCAAATGCGTTACGCTTGCAGGTTAAACAGGCTGGCCTTGAAGAAAAAGTTGAGTTTGCCGGTTTTGTAAAACCAGAAGACTTGAGAAAGCTTACCCAGGATGCTTCTATTGGTATAAACCTGTTAGAAAACAAGGGATTAAGCTACTATTACTCGCTTTCTAACAAATTTTTCGATTACATACATGCCGGTGTACCGCAGGTGTGTATCAACTTTCCCGAATACCAACAAATAAACGAAGATTATGACGTGGCTGTACTGGTGAAAGATTGCTCTCCGCAGGAAATAAAAAAGGCTATTGAGCGTCTATTAAACGACAAAGAATTTTATGCGCGGTTACAAAAAAAATGTGAGGTTTGCAGCACTAGCTTGAACTGGCAAAATGAGGAGAAAAAATTAGTTGCCTTTTACCATGAATTACTCAGATAAACATTTGCATATAGTATCTTTTAACGTGCCTTACCCACCCGATTACGGCGGTGTAATTGATGTATTTTACAAGATAAAAGCGCTACGCGACCTGGGCATTAAAATCCATTTGCACTGCTTTAACTATGGGCGCGATGAGAGCATTGAACTTGCGCAGATATGTGCCAGTGTGAATTATTATCCGCGCAAAAAGTTTTACCAGGCAATTTACAGCAATGTACCTTACATAGTAGGTTCGCGCCAAAGCGGCGAGTTGCTTACCAACCTTACCAACAACGACTATCCGGTCCTTTTCGAAGGCCTACATACGTGTTTCTACCTTAACCATCCTGCTTTAGATACTAAGCTTAAAGCTGTTCGGATGCATAATGTAGAGTGGGATTACTACCGCAGCCTGAAAGAAGCCGAAAGTAACTACCTCATTAAGTTCTACTTTAACCTGGAGTCGAAAAAACTTAAGAAGTTTGAAGATGAACTAAAGAAAGCCGATAAGATTTTTGCCATCAGCAGAAGCGATTACGAATACCTGCGCCAGAGTTATGAAACCATTAGCTATGTGCCTGCTTTTCATAACAATGAAAATGTTACCAGCAAAGAAGGCACCGGTGATTACATACTCTACCAGGGCAATTTAAGTGTGGCCGAAAATAACCAGGCTGCCATGTTTATTGCCAAGAAAATTGCGGAGGGCATGCCCTACAAGTTTATTATAGCCGGCAAAAACCCAACCTCCGCACTTAAGAAAGAGATAAAGGGCATAAAGAACATTCAGTTGATAGAAAACCCGCCTTTTGAAAAAATGGCTGAGTTGATGGAAAATGCGCATATAAATCTGCTGGTTACGTTTCAGAACACCGGTATCAAACTAAAGCTACTCAACTCGCTATACCGCGGCCGCTTTGTGGTTGTTAACAGCAAAATGGTAAATAACACGGGCCTGGAAACGCTTTGCATTAACGAAGATAACCCCACCGCTACCAAGCGCATACTTGCGGAGTTAATGAATACTCCCTTTACCCAAAGCGAAATTGAAAAGCGCGAGCGCATTTTAGGAGCCGGTTTCAGCAACCGGGCTAATGCGTTGAAAATTGCGAAGGAGATATTTAACTCCTAAAATTTAATTTACTCTGGTCATAAAAACGGTTGCCAGCGCAAGGTGAAACTCCATGGTTTTTACCGAACCATTTTCGAAGTAGTAAACATTGCGGTGCCCATCGTTGCTCTTAAACTCGAGAGTATTGGCATTTATATGTGTTACATCATTAAAATCGGCTTCCGCCAGGTAAAACAGCCTTTTAATTTTGCGATGGTCATCAAAATACAAGCTCATGTCACAGTATAAAGGAGCTTCAGTAAAGCTTTTACTACCCTTATCCGACTCTACCCTGTAAGATTTTCCGTCATAATACACCTTTGCCCAACGCTTGGTTTTCCCATTCTCATTTTCAAGGTGAGAGCAGGAAATCATTTTACCATCTTTGTATCTGGCCTCAAAATCAGAGTGGTAGGTCTTGCTTATCCATAGCACTTTTGCTTTCGAATCGGAAACTATTTTGTAAAGCAAAGTGCCATCCGGTTCATGATTTCGTGACACATACATGCGCCCTATTACAGAGCCAAACACCTTAATATCAAAGGCAATGGTTTGCGCCGATAAAAAGCCGGAAGACATAAACAGCAAAACTATACACAGGTTACGCACACGGTAAAAATATTCATTCATGATAACTATCCATAAAAAAAGCATTACGGAAAGAGGACAAAAATAAGGTAGGGCCAAACGCGCACAAAAAGAAAGGCCTCTAGCGGCAGCACCAGGCTGCCTCTAAAGGCCGAAAACAACTAATGGTGGTATTTACTTTGCTGCCTTAGATGGGTCCAACAAATCGTAGAACTGGTTTAGCTTAGGCATAATAATGATGCGTGTTCTACGATTAGTAGAACGGCCTTCTTCAGTATCATTTGCGGCCAAAGTGTTGTATTCGCCACGGCCAGCAGCTATCAATTTGTTAGGGTCAATTTTATAATCGTTCTGCAACACACGCACCACGCTGGTTGCACGCTTTACGCTAAGGTCCCAGTTATCGCTTATGCAATTGTTGCTGATTGCCTTATTATCGGTATAGCCTTCAACCATTACATCCACTTCGGGGCGCGAAGAAACAATAGTGGCAATTTTGCCTAACACAGTCTTTGCCTTTGCGGTAAGAGTGTAGCTGCCAGAGTTGTAAAGCATCTTATCGGATAGATTGATAAACACAACAGTCTTATCAACTTTAATTTCTACATCATTATCATCCAAACCTTCCTTCAGCACACCTTTTAGGTTAACAGCAAGGGCCAGGTTTATAGAGTCCGCTTTTGTTTTAGCAGCCAGCAACATCTGGATGTACTTATCTTTATTCTCTAGCTGCGATAAAGTCTGGTTAATGTTATCGTTAGCACTTTTAGATAATACAGTAAGGTCACCTACTTGTGTGAGTTGTTTATCGCGTTGGGTTTTGCAATCGTTTAGTTGGTCGCTAAGCATGTTGTATTGATCCTGTTTACCCATTAAAGAGGCCTGGCACACTTTAAGGTCGCTTTGGCAAAGGGCCTTTTGTTCGTTGCAGGCATGCAGTTCAGAGGTTAGCTTATCCATGTCGCTTTTAAGGGCGGCATATTTTTTTTGTGTTACACACGAGCCTAATAGAAAAGGCAGTATCAACATCAGCAGAAATGGTTTGGTGGTTTTCATCATTACATTTTTTATTTTATTAAATATCTAAACCTAATACTGGGCAAAGTTCGCACTTTATAAAATCGTTGAGCAACTTATATGCAATAAGTTGTCCACCCCAAATTGGTTATACGACATCTGCCTAACACATTTTGTGCCATAAAAAAAGGGGCCCCATCCAAAGCAAGAGGCCCCTCTCTTTAAAAAGGATGGTACTTAGTTGACCGT
>DATGXP010000370.1:0-2217 GCA_035298845.1 Chitinophagales bacterium | reverse complement strand
GTGAAGTCTATACCTACCGTTACTTCATCGAAGTACTTGTGGGCGAACTTCTCATCTATGTATTTGCCCTGCTTGCAAACTTTTAAAACCAGCTCGGTTTCAAAGTGCAGGTCCTGGGTCCACTCGGGTATATAAAAAGGCTTATTGTCTTTAAGTAAAGCAGTTTGTGGCTTAAGAAACACCACCGGTTTATCGGGTATTTCGTTCTTTAATTCTTTGGCATGTTCGCTGTAATTACGGCCTATGCAGATGATTTTCATTGTGCGTACGTGTTTAAGTGTTGATGTGTTAATTTTGAATACAGAAATACATCTGTTCAAACATAGAAATTTTCGTGGGCTCGGGAAGTGTAGCCCCTGTGACCCCTCAGGTAGACAAACAGCAAATACACTGCACTATACTTCTCCATATTCTTCTTTAACTACTACCACTACCTTTTGTAGTTTTTTCGAGTACATAATATAGGTAGCTGTATAACCATCATCATACCGATATAAAATAGTAGAGGGATTATCGACGGCTTCGTTAAAGGCAATCATATTTTCTATGCTGTAAGCGGGTGCGCCTTTAATGGCATCTTCGCTACCAGATACACTATAATTTTTAATATCGGTAAGGCCGAACAACCGACGCTTTACTGCTGCCAATACCTCTGCATGGTCTATTACTTCCTGGCTTAAGTCAGATTCACGGGCAAAAGTTTCTGCACCCAGAGAGTCGGTGTAAATTAATTCGGCCTTGGAATTAAACACCCGCAGATACCAATAGCTGTGCATTACATTACCAGCAGGCAATTCAACTACAAAGCTATCCTGGGTCAGCGAGTCGGAGAAAATGTGCTGGGTAGAATAAACTACGTATTCATCCAGTATCAGCGTATCAAACTGAAATGCTCTTTCTCCATTCGAATAGGTAGTATCAGATACAGTTGTTTCAATTTCGGGGTTGGCGGGTTTGTGGTTGCAGGCGGTGAGGCAAAATATTACGGCAATTACAATGTGAAGTGGTTTCATGTGGTTGTGAGTCAATTGCTCAAACTTAAAATTTTGATTTCAAACCGGCCTTATATGGCACCGCTTATCGATAGCCACATATATGCATGACAGCAGAAAACCGCTGCGAAACAAAAACTCGGGCACTCCAAACAGCAACGATAAATACACCACTACCAATAGCCAGACGCTACCAATAATAGCCGGCATGCGCGAGTAAAAACCGGTTAACAGCCAGAGGCCTAAAAAGGTATCGGTAAATCCGCTATAAAAGACAATGTTATTGGCTACCTGCTCGGAAAAAATTTGCGAGGCCAATTCTATATGCGCCCCCTTTAAACCAAATAATCCCAGGGAGGCTAGTCCATGTGCCAGAAATGCAAATGCAATACCTATACGAAGCAGCTTATAATATTCTGTATGCCTATAGTAGTAAAGAGAAAGAAAGAGGCAATAAAAAATCCACGGAAACCGGCGGAAAGATTCGGCGATGCCAAACAACGAACCTGTTTTGTGCACAAAATACGCCCAGCCGCAGCCCGCCACCGTAAGTAGATAAATACCTGCCACCGGTAGTACGACTTTAGGAAAAAAAGCAAACAGGATTAAAGCTGCCAGCACCAGGTCCCATATCCCCTGAACCCTCAGGAAAAATGCGGGCTCAATACCAAAAATATTTACCGCCTCAAAAATGCGGTAGTGCAACTCGTAGCCCTCGCTGAAACCCAGCGATACCAACCCATGGCCCGTAAAGGTTATAAACAGCACAAACCTGAAATACAAAACAGTATTTTGCTGCAGCCATTGCAAAAATCTGGTTAGCCCGTTTTTAGACATGTGTTTGCAAAATGGCAAAAAAAAACCATCTGTAAAATTTTGTTTACCGCAATTATGCAGTAGTTTTCACATGCCAAACAGAAACCACACTAAACTAATGGCACTCAATATGGGTTTTAAAGTTTACGCTATAGCCAAATGCGTATTGGCAGCGTGCTTTGTTTTTACTGGCTGCGCAGCACCCGGGTTGTTTGCACAAACAGGGTACCAGCGTGCAATAGGTATGGAGGGCTTTGAAAAAGGCACCGCTTTAAAAATATTACCCAACCAGGCATTTATAATAGTTGGTGAAACCGAAAGCTATGGTCGGCAGGAACGCGATATGCTGTTAATGAAAACCGACAGCGCCGGCAATGTAGTATGGACAAAAAATTTTGGCGGCCCAGAG
>DATGXP010000369.1:0-3505 GCA_035298845.1 Chitinophagales bacterium | reverse complement strand
GTAAAACTTTTTCTATCAGCCGATAATAAGTTGAGTGCATCTGCCGATGCTGCAAAAGCAGGCAAGGTGAATTATAAAATTGACTACACTGCTACTACCGGTGGCACCAGCCGCTGGAACAGCGTAACCACGTTGTATATGCACGGCCCTACCAACTACAGCAACCGGATAGAAGAAGATAAAAAACTACTGACTTTTACAGGCTCACCGCTTAGCGAACCTGCTGAGCTTACAGGCCATCCTGTAGTAAAGCTACAACTTGCCGCCGATGCATCTGACGCAACCGTGTTCTGTTACTTAGAGGATGTAGCGCCCGATGGCACGGTTACGTATGTTACCGAAGGCTTGCTGCGCCCTATGCACCGCAAGGTTAAAGATGATGCCCTGTATAAAACCCCATACCCCGACCACACCTACGAAAAGAAAGATGCGCTACCGGTAAATGCCGGCGAAATAATGGAGCTGGATTTTGATATGCTGCCTATTTCTTACCAGTTTAAAAAAGGGCACAGCATTCGGGTATCTATAGCCGGTGCCGATGAAGGCCACTTTAACCTGCCAAGCCCAAAGCCTGAAAATTTTACGGTGCAATGTGGTACTGCCTATGTACAGTTGCCGATAGCAATTAAATAGAGCCTGGCCCAGGCAGTTGCTTGAAACCTCTTACATTTTTAGTGCAACAATCGGTTGCGCTAAACCGGGGTATGCACATAAAATGCTGTGCATACCTTTTTAGCATAATACCTTTACAGTAAAGTAGTTGTAAAAAACCGATGGGTATACCTTTGTGCACTTTCTGTGCATACCCTGGCAGGTGGCCGTTTTTAAGATTTTACAGACTTTAGGTAATGATATTGAAGGATTAACAATTTATTGCTACGCTATTTGCATTATGCCATATACCCGCTAAAAGCTAATTTAGCACCACATGAAAAGGTTTTCAGGTTTAGTCCTTCTTTTATTAACGCTTAGTGCCAGTGCGCAACTGGTAGAGGTATCTAACCCCAGCAAGTTGCCTGCTAAGTCGGGTAAATTTAAGGTGGTGGGCAAAAACAATGATGGCATAGTTGTGCGCCTTTATGGCATGGAGGATGTGATACACGTATATGGCGAGGAGCTAAAGCTGGAGACCACCAAGACTATCACCTTTAAAAACCAGGATGGCCCGCTGCAGTATATTATGCTGAACAAAACCGGCGCGGTTATCTTTTACCTGGAGCAGGATAAGAAACGCTCGCTGCTATACGCCCAGCCGGTAAACTCTAAGTTTGTAGAGATAGGCAAACCTGTGCTGATAGACTCAATAGTAGACCGGAAAGAACTGGTAGCGGCTAACCTGCGCTTTAAGCAATCGATAGACCAATCATACCTGATGGTATATTACCCTTACTTTAACAGCGGGCGTATAGAAAGCATCCGGTTTTTGGGTGTGAGCCACACGCTTAATGTGCTGTATAACAAAACACAGCCTATAAACCGTAGCGAGCGCGAGCTGGAAGATTCTAAAACACTGATAGATAATCAGGGTAATGCTTTCTTGCTGTTAAAGCCGGCGAGCGAAGGCGTTGGTGCGCAATACGATGTATTCCGTTTTGACACACACGGCGAGTTGGCCAACTATAGCATAACTACAGAAAGACGGTTGTTTAACGAACCTGCGTTTGAGATAGACAATAAGAACGGTAACCTGGTAATGACGGCCTTTTACGATGGGGGCCGCGGCGAAGATGAGCCGGCAGCTAATGGCTTTTTGTATGCCAGCTTTGACCCAGCCAACGGCACACCGGTGCGCACTATGTATACGCAGTTTTCTAAGGAGTTTATAGGCGAACTTACCGGCCGCGAAAATGTAACCAACCAAAGCCTTTATACCTTTAACATACGCCGCAGTATGCTGCGCAACGACGGCGGTGCATTGATAGTAGCGGAGTCGTTTATTAAAGACTCGCGTGAGCAGGCTGTGCCTATTGGCATTCAGCCGGGTTATAACAGCTACCGCACCTCTGAAATTTTTCAGTTCAACGATATCATTGCTTTCTCTATAAACCCCGATGGCAAAATGGAGTGGAGCTCGGTTATGCGTAAAAAACAGGCCAGCGAGGATGATAACGGCACTTACTCTTCGTTTCTGCTAATGAACGAAAAAGAGAAGTTGCGGTTTATCTACCTGGATGATATATCGGCCAGCGGTGTATTGAATGAGTATGTGCTGGGCAGTATGGGCCGCTACGACCGCACCACCCTACTAAACCAGGAAGAGAAAGACATTATGCTAATGCCTAAACTGGGCAAGCAGATATCGCCTAATGAGGTAGTGCTGCCCAGCTATAAGGGCAATGCGCTCCGATTGGTTAAAATTGCCTTTTAAAATTTGCTGCCTAAACTACTAACCCCAAACTAATTTCTCTTGTTCTCTTTCTTTAAATCTAACAGCCCCGCAGTAGTAGCAGCTTATATTATTTACCTGGTGGGGTTTAGGGTGTGTCTGTGGTTTGTGCCGGTAGACTCCGCATTTGTATTTGAACATACCGAACCGCTAAGTGCCCTGCTGTTTGCACCCCTAAAAAAGCTAGGAACTAATTACACGGCTGTCAGTGCCGTGCTGGCTGCAGTGCTTTGCTTTGTGCAAGCGCTTATTATTAACGGCATAGTAAATAGCAACAAGATACTGGCTAAGAAAAACTATGTGGGGGGTGCATTATTTCTTCTGTTTGCCTCGTTTTTTAAACAGGCATTATTGCTTACACCGGCATTGCTGGCGCTTACATTTGTAATACTAGCCACAGGCCGTTTGTTTGCTATAGCTAAAAAAGAGAAATCGTATGGCGACGTGTTTGATATTGGTTTTTTGGTGGCCATTGCCGGGTTGTTTTATTTCCCCTGCATGTTGCTGTTTTTGTTTGCCTATATAGGCCTGGCTATAGTGCGGCCCTTTAACTATCGGGAATGGACCATTTTGCCCCTTGGCTTCTTTTCCCCTATACTGGTGGTTTTTACCTTTTATTTCTGGAACGACCAGATAGCCACTCTACTCCCGGATATGATGAATATGCACAGCAGCGGCTGGCTGGTAATGCCTGTGCTTAGCCTTGCTGACAAAATTATGCTAGGCAGCATTGCTTTTTGCACAGTAGTCTGTTTAACATTATTGCCAGCTTCGTTGTATAGTTCGCTAATACAGGTGCGCAAGTTTGCCAATGCACTGGTAGTGTTAATTGTGCTTACCCTGGCGGCCATACTGTTGCAGCAGTCAATTGACCTTAGCCACCTGGTGTTGCTGGCCCTTCCGCTGGGCATAATTTCGGCTATGGTGCTTATGCAAATAAAAAGAAACCTGGTATCGGAAGTAAGCCACTTAATTTTACTTTTGCTGGTGCTATTTGCGCAGTTTTTCGAGTATTTAAACCTGTTTTAATTTATCACCTAATCATAAAATTTTACCATGAAGTTTGGCATTGTTGTTTTCCCCGGTTCTAATTGCGACAGAGATATGTACCATGTAGTA
>DATGXP010000368.1:0-3742 GCA_035298845.1 Chitinophagales bacterium | reverse complement strand
GCGCTATAAAATTGCCGGTGCTATCGGCAGGTGCACTGCCGTAATAAGCATTTGCGCCTTTGGCCACCGAGTCGGCTATTTGCTTTTGTACTTTTTCCAGCAGGTCTTTACGCGCCAGCGGCCCCACATTGGTAGTTTCATCCATGGGGTCGCCTACCTTTAGCTGGCTAACGGCCTCTACCAACCGGGTAGTGAATGCCTCTGCCACCTTATCCATTACAATAAAGCGCTTGGCCCCATTGCACGATTGCCCGCTATTTATGCTGCGCGATTTGATAGCACCTGCAACCGCCATATCCAGGTCGGCATCTTCCAGTACGATGAAAGCATCGTTGCCGCCCAGTTCCATCACACATTTCTTTATGTGTTTGCCTGCCTGTGCTGCCAGCAAACTACCGGTAGCATCGCTGCCGGTAAAACTAACACCATGCACGCGCGGGTCGGCAATTACGGCAGCCGCATCTTCGGGCGATAGAAAATAACTACGAAAAATATTATCGGGCACACCGGCATCGAAAAACAACTGCTGAATAGCCAGTGCGCACTGAGGAACACACTGGGCATGTTTTAATATAGATACATTGCCCGCTATAAGCGTAGGCACTGCAAACCTGAACACCTGCCAGAAAGGAAAATTCCACGGCATTACCGAAAATATAATACCGAGCGGCTCGAAGCTTATATAGCTTTTGCTGGCATTGCTTTTTGCCGGTTCATTCTTTAAAAAAGCGGGTGCGTTTGCTATGTAGTAATCAAAGGCTGTTAATGTTTTGGCAATTTCGTATTCGGCTTCTTTCAATGGCTTACCCATCTCCAGCGTTATCAACCGGGCATACTCAGCCTTGTTCTTCTCCAGCAACTCAGCCACCTTCTTCAGATGCGCACCTCTTTCTTCTACCGAAAGTTTTTTCCATTTCTTAAATGCCTGCTGCGAAACATCCAAATCGGGAAAACTATCCAGCGGGAACTCTTTTATCAATTCGTTATTAACAGGGTTGATAGTTGCATACTTCATGGTGCAAATGTAGCAGATGATTAAACAACATAGCAGTGCAGGCTGCCGTGTTTAAAATAATTATAAAATCGGGCGACTGTGGGCTAAGCTGCGGTTATATTTCAAAAAATGGCATCTTTACCCCTTCCATGAAATTGACGAAGGAACAGCAGGCTATTATTGGTTCTACCGGTAACATTACTATAAATGCAGTGGCCGGGTCGGGTAAAACCACTACCGTGATAGAGTATGCGCGCACACGCCCGGCAGGCAGTAAAATACTGTATGTAGCCTTCAACAAAGCCGTAAAGCTGGAAGCCGCCCACAAATTTGCAGAGAAGGGATTGAGCAATGTAAAAGTAGAAACCGCCCATTCGCTGGCTTACAAGCACGTGGTGTTTAAATACGATTACAAGGTGAGGCAACAAGCCTATAAAACCAATGAGATTGTAGAACTGTTGGGCCTGCAGGGCACCGGAGAGAAGCACACCGAGTATATAGTGGCAAACCACATTAATAAATTCATGGCGTACTTCTGTAACAGCGATAAAGCCAAAGTGCAGGACCTTAACTACCGCGATATAGTGACAGATACCAAGGCCCGTGCTTTTGTAAACATGTGCTATGACTACATACAAAAACACACCAGGTTGCTGCTGGCTAAAATGGATAAGGGCGAAATAGAGATAACGCACGATTTCTATCTCAAAAAATTCCAGCTGGCTAGCCCGCAATTAAACTACGACTACATACTGTTTGATGAGGGGCAGGATGCTTCACCGGCCATGCTGGATATTTTTATGAAGCAGAATGCGGTAAAAGTTATAGTAGGCGATACCCACCAGCAGATTTACGGCTGGCGCTTCGCAGTAAACTCGCTGGAGAAAACCGGTTTTAAACAACTAAACCTTTCTACCAGTTTTAGGTTTGCCCAACCAATTGCCGACCTGGGTATGGAGATACTGAAGTGGAAAGATATGCTTGGCCCTTACACCCCTACCGCTATTACCGGCGCAGCCAATACCAAGGCGCATAAAAGCAAGGCTATACTGGCACGCACTAACCTGGGCCTGCTGCTAAAGGCAATAGAGTATGTAACCGAGAAAAAGGTAAAGTACATTTACTTTGAGGGCAATATCAATTCATACACTTATGCCAGCGAGGGGGCATCGCTATACGATGTGCTGAACCTGCACAACGGCAATAAATACCTTATAAAAGATACGCTTATAAAGTCGATGCGGGATATACCCGAGCTGGAAGATTATATTGAAATGACCGAAGAGGCCGAGCTGGGCATGATGGTAGAGATTGTAAAGGAATATGGCAACCGAATACCCGGCATACTTAAAGAGATAAAAGAAAAACACGTAGGCAACGATGAAAAAGAAAAGGCCGATATGGTGTTTAGCACCGTGCACCGCTGCAAGGGTATGGAATATGATGTGGTACAGCTGGTAAATGATTTTATAACTTTTAAGAAACTGGAACAAGCAGTTAACAGCAACCAAAAAGCGGATGCGGGCAGGCTGAGCGAGGAAATAAACCTGCTGTATGTAGCTGTAACCCGTGCCAAAAGCAGCCTGCATATACCCGAAACGCTGATGCCGGTTGACTTCCCTCCTTCTGCCAATATCCATGTATTGAAAGTTGTAGAGGAAGAGGAAGAAGATTACAGCACTGTGGTAGCAGAGCCTAGGGCTGTTTACAATAAAAAAGCAAAACCTAAACCTGCTAAAGAAAAAGCATACTCCGTTGAAAATGCACGTGAAAACAATAAAGATGCCTATAAGCCATGGACAGAGCGAATGGATGCGCAGCTTACAGTAATGTACTACGAGGGTGTAAACATTAAAGATATGGCTAAACACTTTGGGCGCACACGCGGTTCAATAGCCATGCGCATTAAGAAGCTGGAGCTGGAGGAGTTGTATGGGTAAACCCCTAAATCCCCTAAAGGGGACTTAAATACAAACAAAGGGAAAATTGGGTATCTACAAACTTACCCGTTTCACTTTAATCCATACATCACTGTTGCGGCCTTTATCGTCGGTGCAGGATATCTTTACATTTTCTTCTTCGGGGGTAAAGAACAATTTGGTGTGGGCATCGCATTGTTTAAAGAAACGGTTGTTTACATACCAGTAAATAGTTTTTACATCGTTGGTTACTTCGCAGCTTAGCTGTAAAGGTTCCGGTTCGGTTTTGCTTATGAAATATTCAGCGCCGTTTTTAGGCGAACGGATTACCGGTGCGCCTTCGGTAAATATTTTGTCGCACGCAGGGTTGTGGGCTGGTATGCGCTCGTAGGCTATGCGGTTCTCATCATAGTAAGCCTGCATTTCGGGCGGTACTACTTTGCAAAGCTTTTTCTTATACCCATTCTCAGGCAGACAGTTTTTGCAGTATGAGAGTTTACCATCAGCACTTACCGGTATCTCGCGCATGTTATCGCAGCGGGTGCTATTGCTTATCAGCGGAATAAAATAATCCATCACCGTATTGTGACAATGCTCCTCGGGCAGCTTACCGGTTTCGGAGCAGACAAGCCGCATGCCACACTCCTTAGGCATGTTATACCATTCGTTGCTGCTGTTGTAGTCTATGGTATTGAATATTTTAAACAGCAAGGGCGTAGCAATATTAGCCCCGCTCAGTTCGGGTACACCGGCACCCGAGAAGTTACCTACCCAAACACCAACCGTATAGTTTTTATTGTAGCCTATGCTCCAGGCATCGCGTTTGCCA
>DATGXP010000367.1:0-2409 GCA_035298845.1 Chitinophagales bacterium | reverse complement strand
TGGTGCGCATGCTACAGCAAAACGGAGAGGTGATAAGCCGTAAAGTGGTGTTGCAGTAAAGGACGATGGAAACAGCCGGCCGCAGATTTGACAACTTTTAAAAAGTTGTCAAATCTAACCACCCTGCAAACAAAAAAGCGCTACCCCGGTTAGGAGTAGCGCTTTCGTTATTTTAAGAGCAAGCTAAGCTTATTGGCCTAGGTAAGCCTTAAGCGCCTTGCTGCGGCTTTGAGAGCGCAGCTTGGTAATAGCCTTGTCTTTTATCTGGCGGATACGCTCGCGGGTGATACCCAGTTGCTCGCCTATATCTTCAAGGGTCATTGGGTGCTCTACACCTATACCAAAGAATAATTTAATGACTTCTTTCTCGCGGTCGGTAAGCGATGCAAGGGTGCGCTCGGTTTCAATACGCAATGAATCCTTATAGTCTAGGTGGCTATCGGTTTTATCGGCGTTGAAGTTCTCCAACACATCTATCAGGGCGTTGCTTTCACCATCGGTAAAAGGCGCATCCATAGATACGTGGCGGGCGCTGATACCAAGGGTAGCTTCTACTTCCTCTACGGTAATTTCAAGCACCATGGCAACTTCCTCTGGTGTAGGTTCGCGCTGGTATTTTTGCTCCAGCTCGCTGAACACCTTGTTTATTTTGGTCAATGAACCTACCTTGTTCAAAGGTAAGCGTACCATACGGCTATGCTCGGCCAAAGCCTGGATGATTGACTGACGGATCCACCACACAGCGTACGAAATGAATTTGAAACCACGTGTTTCATCAAACTTCTGGGCAGCTTTTACCAGGCCCAGGTTACCTTCATTTATTAAGTCGTTAAGCGAAAGCGAGTTGTTTTGGTATTGTTTTGCCACCGAAACCACAAAACGCAGGTTAGCGCGGGTCAGTTTTTCGAGGGCAGTCTGGTCTCCGGCACGAATTCTCCGCGCCAAGTGCACCTCCTCCTCAGGGGTCAAAAGGTCTTCTTTACCAATCTCCTGAAGGTATTTTTCAATCGATTGGCTTTCGCGGTTAGTAATTGATTTGGAAATCTTTAATTGTCTCATTTATTGCCTCTTTATTTAAAAAATAGGTATAGGGTCGGTTTTAAGCGAACGCGAAAATAATCATTCTTGCTTAATCATAGCAATGTAATATTGAAAACGCTAAAAAGCAATACTTTGTTTAAATTTTATTCGCAAAACTGCCCTAAAACAGTGTATAGACGCTTTAGACGGCTAAAAATTGTGCTGGTTGCGAAACACTAGCGATATTTTAAAGGAGGCAGGCTGTTATTAGCCAATAGCTTTTAAAACACCTGTTGGACAGCGTTTTATACAAATTGGCTCTTAGCCATCAGCTGAAGCAAACGGCAATAGATAAGCGGAATGCTGCTCCGTTTATATGCGGGCTAAAGCCCTTTTTCCTCATCCATCCTCCGAAGGCGGATATCTTCTGCTTTAGGAGAATGGTTTGAACAGCCGTTTAGTGGTAATGGCAGGTTGGACCAACTGTATAATTGAAACAGCCTTTTAGCTGGACGTTGAACTGCATAGTTTTAAACATTTCGTACGAAAGTTGAATAGTACTATTGGCTCGTAGTTTTCCTTCATGATCTAACTTTGGAACCAAAATAAATCTAAAACTATGCAAAAATTCAAAACAGGTCAAAAAGTGAGAGTGGTAGGTAGAAACATTATAGGAGTAATAACAGGTGGTAGTATGTATAAAAAGGGATACGTAATACATCCAACTGTAACGTTCCATAATGGTAGAGATTTTTTCTTTGAACAGGTTCCTAGGGGTTGGAGACTTGAAATTGTAAGTTAATGACTTGCCTTTACTAGAATTCTCCAATACCTTCCTTTACATTTTAACCAGCCTTTTGCGGGCGGTGCCTGCGGGGGTAAGTATTTCGGCTACATACAGGCCATTGGCTAATTTGCTAATATCGTTGGCCTGGGTGGTGGGGTGGCTAAAACTGATGGCCAGGCACCCCTGTAGATCATAAATATTCAGGGTAAGAGCATCTGCGCCGCCCGTTTCTACATATAGCATGCCGGTGGCAGGGTTGGGGTAAATGCTGGCTGCAATTTCATTTTCTACCTCATTAACTGCTGTATTAAGGCAGGCATATACATGCAGGGTGTCGGCGGTTGTGCGGTTATCGGCATCGGTTACCAAAACGGTGTACACTGAGTTTTGGGTAATAGTGGCCGTAGGGTTTTGGCAGTTATTACAACTCAGCGTATTGCCGATAGCCTGCCAGGCAAAGGTGTAAGGCGGTGTGCCATAGTTGACTACCGGGTTTAAATGGATGGTGTTGTTGGTGCAGATATTTTCAGAAAATTGAAGCCAGGTAGAGTAGATGCTGTCGGTGCTGAGAAGTTCGGAGAGGCCGCCATCTGTGCCAAACC
>DATGXP010000366.1:0-2230 GCA_035298845.1 Chitinophagales bacterium | reverse complement strand
CATTTTTGCCAGCCACATAGTAGTAGCCGGGCGGCAATCGGCATCGGTAACCACTATTGTATCGAAGGTGGCTATATCTATCCCCCTTTGCAACGCATACTTTTTGCCTTCGTATGGCTTTTTCTCTTCGGGGGTAATGTTTACAATTTTAAGGTTGGTGTTGCGCATGTAATAATCTACCAGTACATCTATGGTATTATCAGTGCTTTGGTCGTTAACCACTATTACCTCGTACTGCTTATACTGTTGAATAAGCACCACCTTTAAATACCGCTTAAGGTTTTCAGCTTCGTTTTTGGCACAAATCACTATGGATGCCGGTGGCAAAAATTCGGGCATGCCGTTAAAGGGCCGCACAAAATTAAGCCGTGCAAACACCAGTATGTAATACAGGCACTGCACCACCACACAACCTATAAATATCTTTAGCTCAACAGACATGGCAAGGCAAAGAAAATAATTGTAAAGACTTATCACGCAAGTAGTATTGTTTGTTTAGTAACAATACTGTTGCAGAAAAAAAGTAAGCGATGGAAGTTTTGTCAGGGTTCAGCTACTATTGCAAGCTTCTACCACATAAATGCGTTCACCGGCTTTTATAAAAATGAAAAAGGGTGTTAACTACCTTCTCCTGATCGGCCTTCTGTAACTCATAATAAAAAGGCAGGCGGACAAGAGTATCGGCAAACAAATCGGCATTAGGCAACTCTACATTGCCATATTTACCTGCGTAAAAGTCACTTTTATGCAGTGATAAATAATGAAATACAGCCCATATGCCCTGCTGCTTAAAAGCAGCCAATAAATCGTTGCGCTCGTCCAATGATTTGGTGCGTACAAAAAACATATGCGCATTGTTGGTTGCATACTCCGGCAATACCGGCAAGTCAATTTTTCCCTTTGCGGCTAATGGCGCAAGCGCCTGCTGATAATAATCCCATAGTTGCAGGCGCTTCTTTTGTATATCCTCCAGTTTTTCAAGCTGTGCATATAAAAACGCTGCTATAATATCAGATGGCAAAAATGAAGACCCTACATCAACCCAGCCATATTTATCTATCTCGCCCCTGAAGAACTTACTCCGGTTAGTTCCTTTCTCTCTTATTATTTCAGCCCGCTCATTAAATTTTGAATCATTAATTACAAGCATTCCCCCTTCGCCCGACATTATATTCTTTGTTTCGTGAAAGGAAAAAGCTGCCAGGTGGCCAATAGAGCCCAGAGGCCTGCCTTTATAGAAACTGTCTATCGAATGTGCGGCATCTTCCACTACAAATAGATTGTGTTTGCCGGCCAACGCCATAATCTTGTCCATATCACAGGCAATGCCCGCATAGTGCACCACCACAAGCGCTTTCGTTTTGTCGGTAATCAGCTGTTCAATCTTAGCCGCGTCTATGTTGGGGTTATCTTTACAGCTATCTGCAAAAATTATTTTTGCGCCCCTTAGCACAAAAGCATTAGCAGTTGAAACAAATGTGTAGGAAGGAATAATAACCTCGTCTCCCTGCTTTATATCAATAAGTATTGCTGCCATTTCCAACGCATCAGTGCAGGAAGTGGTAAGCAGGCACTTTTTAAAGCTATATTTTTGCTCAAAAAAGAGGTGGCATTTTTGGGTAAACAGGCCATCGCCCGAAATTTTACCCGAAGTAACCGCTTCCTGAATATATTTCAATTCGTTACCTGCTAAAAACGGCTTATTAAATGGGATATTGATTGTCATATTTTACCCGGTAAGAGGCTTCGGTTATTCTTTCCTTTATGGCGTTAAGATTAAGAATTTATTGAAATAAAAAAAGAAAACTCACCCTGTGGCCATCAATACAAGCCTTCATTTTATAGCTAACTGCATAATCGGACTGACTGCAATACTTGTTTCGTAAATCTAAATTCTATTTTAGCCCCGCTATGCAGTTTAACTTACTTGCCCAAGACCCGAATACCAAGGCGCGTGCCGGAGAAATTTTTACCGACCACGGAAAAATTGAAACGCCCATTTTTATGCCCGTAGGCACGCTGGGCGCCGTTAAGGCTGTGCACATGCACGAGCTTAAAACGTTTATTGATGCCCCAATAATATTGGGCAATACCTATCACCTGTATCTGCGTCCCGGCACCAGCATTATAGAGAAGGCAGGCGGCCTGCACAAGTTCAACGGTTGGGATAGGCCTATACTTACCGATAGTGGTGGTTTCCAGGTACATTCGCTGAGCGATATACGGAAGA